>WGLY01000010.1 GCA_016125335.1 Frankiales bacterium | reverse complement strand
TTCCCCGCGCGCAGGGCCTCGGCGCCGCCGCGCTGGGCGCGCAGTGCCTTGCCGGCCGCTTCGATCGCGTCGAACACGGCGTCGATCACGGGAGCCTGGTGGGTGACGCCGAGGAACGCCATGCCGTCGCCGATCGGCTGCCGGTACACGTCCCGCGTCGCGACGGCCTTGTGGGCGCGGACGGTCGCGTCGGGGTCGTGGCGGGCGATGAGCTTGTCGAGGTGCTTGCGCAGCTCGGACGGTGTGAGGGTGCGGGCCTTCTCCAGCGCCGCAGCCTCGATGGTCGCGAGGACCTCGGGATCGGTAAGGAACCTGGTCTGGTCCACGAGGACCGCGCAGTGCCGTTCGGTGATCTCCCCCGCAGCCAGCGCGGCACGGAACGAGGGGAAGATCTCCTTGAGCGCTCGGGCGCGGTCGATCTCCTTGGACGCGGCGTAGACGCTGTTGTGGGTGGCGTAGGCGACTTCCTGCTCGGCCGCTGCGTCCGCGTACGTCGCGTGCGCGGACGTCGAGTCCGGGCACGCCTTGGCCGCGAACGCCGCCTCCGCCGCGAGGCGCATCGACGCCAGACGGGCTTCGAGCCGCGCGGTGACCGCGATGAAGTCGATCAGCTCGGCCGGCTCGGTGATCGCCTCGACGTCGATCCGGTTGAGCAGCAGCGCGTCGGTGGCCTGCACGGGACGGTCGAGGACGTGGGCCAGCACGCTCGGCTGCCCGGTCAGCCAGTCCAGCGGACCGACGGCCGCCTTGCCCATCTCGAGGTAGATCTCCCAGTGCGAACCTGCGGGGCCGGTGGTGTCCGGGTCGTCGACGGCGGTCATCGGGCACCTCCCACGGAGCCGGCTGGGGTTCGAACGAATGTAGGAATGCTACCCGAGGCCACCGACAGGCACAACCCGAATCCCCAGCAATCCCAAGGGATTTCGCCGCTCAACTGTCCACAGGGTGTGGACACCACCGCTCGGTCCTCGGCCGCCGGCACGTCGCTGCCGCGGCCCTGGGGTCAACCCGAGGACGAGCCCGAAGACCGGCCCGAATCCCGGTACCGGGGCGAGCGGTGTCGCTACGCCGAGGGTCGCGGGCCCGGCACACCCACGGGGACGAGCACAGGGCGAGGACGGCGCCCCAGGACGGACGACAGACAGGGAAGCGAGGAACGTCAGGACAGGTACGAGCCGAGACCGATCGAGGCCGACGCGGAGCGCGTCGAGAGCACGATGCGTCCCGGGTGCAGGGCGAACGCCACGGACGACGGCACGATCACCAGGCCGAGCGTGGCGCGCCGGCCGATCGAGGCCTGCACCAGGGTGGTCACCTTCGTGCCGTGCGTCGCCGAGGCGTACTTCACCGACGTCGTGACCGCCGAGCGCCGGCCGGAGCCGCCGAAGGCGTAGGCGACGTAGGCGAGGGCGCTGCCCCGGTAGATGTTGAAGCGGCCGTTCTTGCCGACTCGCGCGGTGTAGCCGGGGGCCAGGCTGAACACCTGGCTCGTCATCACCGGTCCGTTGCCGGAGTAGGTGTAGTCACGCACCACCATGGCGTGCAGCGACGGGACGACGCCCACGTCGCGACGGTGGTTCACCCGGCTCCAGCCGCCCGACTGCGTGACGGTGAACGACGGGCCGAAGCCCGCGGAGCGCGTCGTGAGGCTCGAGGGGGCCGAGCGCTCCGCCCCTGCCCTGGTGCCGGTGACCATGACGTCGTTCTGGTAGCGCGTGCCCCAGTACTTCTGCCGCGCTGACTGCGACGAGGACGGATAGCCCAGATCGGTCACGAGCGGCCGGCCGGCCGGCCACCACGTCACCGACGTGGCGTCGCGCTGCCCGTGGTAGTTGCGGGCGGGGCCGAACCGGATCGTGTAGTAGTCGCCGCCGAAGCTGCGGTCGGGCCGGCCGAACACGTACCCCGCGTCGTAGACGGCGACGGCCGGCGGGGCCGTGCCGCGCGTGCCGCCGCTCTGCGCCCAGGCGAAGGACTGGTCGCCGGGGATGACGTCGTAGCGCGCCTTCTGCGTGGCGGTGTCGCCCAGCTGCTCGAGCGTGCCGGCCGGCGTGGTGCCGGCCGTGAGGAACGACGCGAGCAGACCCAGCCGGTCGCCGAGGCTCGCCGGCTCGCTGACGCCGCAGTCCGCGTAGCGCGTCAGCACCCGCTCCCACAGGGAGAGGTTGTAGTTGGCGTAGCCGAGGGACTGCTCGATGGTGGCGCCCTGCGCGTCGATGTTGGTGCGGGCGGCCTTGGCCAGCGCGGACTCGGCGGCGGTCAGCCAGTCCTGACGACCGGTCGTGCACCCGGCGGTGAGCACCGGGAGCATGTCCTCGACGGTCTGGTTCCAGGCGAGCCCGCGCTGGTGCGCGAGGACGTCGGAGATCTCCGCCGACAGCCGCGACGACAGCCACGAGCGGGTGCTGCCGTTGAGGAGCTTGTCCTCCTCGGCCAGGCAGGCGAAGACGAGCGCGCGGTGGCCGTCGCTGGTGCGACGGGCCGCGGCCTGGATGCTCGAGCCCATGGGCACCGAGACGTCGTAGTCGCGCAGGATGACGAGGGCCTTCTCGAGGAACGCCCGGCGCTCGGTCATGGTCGGCACGTGCGAGTCCACGCCCATGCGGCCGTTGGCCTTGTTGTAGTAGTCCTGAAGCCACTTGAGCGACATGAACCAGGCGCGCCAGGTGCTGCTGCGGTAGGGGTCCGCGCTCCACGCGACGTGGCCGCGGGTGATGAGGTGCACCGCGGTCCGCCCGGCCACGCTGACGTAGCCGGCGTCGAGCCGCCGCCACGGGTTGGCCGCGGAGAACCCGCTCCAGTCGCTGCCCGAGCACACCTGTCCTGGCAGCGGCGCGTCGGCCGCTGCGGGAGGGACCGGGGCGACGACGGGGAGCGCGGCGCAGAGCACGGCGGCCGCGGCCAGGCCGGTGATCCGGGCGCGTATCCGCACCCCTCGGACGTTGGCCACCGGTGTCGCTCCCTGTCTGCTGCGTGAGGCCCGGCGGCGCCGTTCGGGCACGGCGGCGCGCGAGCGTCGAGTACGGACAACGTCGGCCGCGGGCGGACGCGCCTTGAGCCGCCGAACGGCTTGCCGGACGGCCGGGGAACGTCGTCGCCGTCGGCGAGCCTACGTGGTGGAGCGAGCGCTACGGTGAGCGGTGTCCGGTCGGACGGGGGGTCCGACGGGATCGGGGGTCGGCCATGACCGGTGGGCGCAGGTCGCGGCGCGCAGGCGCCGTCGACTCAGGACCACGCGTGACGGCGGTGCGCACGGCTCGGTCCGGGCGACGGCCGCTGCTCGTGGGCGCGGTCATGGCCGGCCCCGTCCTCGCCCTCTGCGCGCCCTCGGCCGCGACCGCCCACGCCGCGACCACCCGGCCGAGCCCGCTCGCTGCCCCGCCTGCCACGAGCGCGCCGCCCGTGGGCGGCCGGGTGGCGCCGTCAGCGGTGTCCCCGGCCAGGTGGTGCTCGTCGCCGCTGGCCGCCGCGAGGAGCTGGGGCAACACCGCGAGCGACCTGGCCGCGGGGCGGGTGCGCATCCTGGGCCGCGCCGCCACGGTCGACCTGCGGCACCTCGACCTCACCACGCCGCCGGCGGCGTTCCGCGAGGACACCCGGGCCATGTGGTGGCGCTCCCTCACCTGGGTGGTGCCGCTGTTCGTCCCGGAGGACCGGGGCGGATCCCGGATCGCCGACCAGCTCGCCCAGGCCGTGCACCGCGTGGCCGACCCGGGGTCGGCCACGGCGTCGGCGCTGGACCGGTCGTACGC
Source organism: Frankiales bacterium (assembly GCA_016125335.1). NCBI lineage: Bacteria > Bacillati > Actinomycetota > Actinomycetes > Frankiales > Frankiales bacterium. The sequence goes on along the minus strand of WGLY01000010.1, from coordinate 98,425 downwards.
CGTCGGGTGGGCGGAGGGGACGAACACCCGCCGGGAGCAGGCCCTCGACTGCCTCGTGGCCGTCACGCGGAGCGCCTCGCTCACCGGGGAGCTGCGCCGCACCGTCGCCGCGAACCTGGACCCTCGTCGCTACTACGGGCCACCGGCCTACCCGGTGCACAACCACGGCACCATGGCGAACCTCGCACTGCTCGACAGCGCGGCGCTGCTCGGGAGCCCCAAGTGGGCCGCCACGGCGGTCTCGCGGCTGAGGGCCGAGCTGCCCGGCGCCTTCTCCCCAGCCGGTTTCACCGGCGAGCAGTCCACCGCCTACCACGAGTTCAACCGCGTGCTGTGGCAGACCGTGCGCACCCGGCTCGCGGGCGTTCCCGGCGGTTCCGTCGTCGGTCGCGCCGTGGGGTCGATGCTGGTCCGCGCCGCGCGCATGTCCGCGCACCTCACGTCACCGACGGGTGCCCGGATCCCCATCGGCGACGGCTTCGTGTCGACGTCGGCACCCCCGCCGCCGCAGCGGTACCTCGCGGTGACGGACCGGGTGGGCGGCGTCCTCGCCCGGCGGTGGTCCTGGCGGGACCCGGCCACGACGTACTGGACCCAGCGGCTCGGCGACTCCTTCTTCTCGCACGGCCACTACGACTGGGGCTCGGTCACCTGGGGCACGCGCGGCGTCGCCGTGCTCGTCGACCCCGGGGGCAGCGCCAACGACCGCCACGACGCGGTGGCCACCTGGTTGCACAGCCCGTCCGGGCACAACATCGCGGTGCCGCAGTCGGCGCGGCTGGGCACGGGCGGCGCGGTGCTCCGCTCGATCGGGCGGAGCGGGCGGGTCGACACGTCCGTGGTGGACAGCCGGCTCTTCACCACGCGCGGCGTGCGCACCGTACGGGTCGACGACGCCCGCCACCGCCTGGTCATCGTCGACGAGATGGCGGGATCGTTCACCAGCCATGTCCATCTGGACCCGGTGTGGCGGCCCACCTGGCGCACGGCGCGGTCGCTCGGCTTCACCGACGGACGGCACCGGCTCACCGTCTCGGTGTCGCCGGGCTCCTCCGCCCGGATCCTCGTGAGGAGCACCTCGCCGGTCGGCGGCTGGGTGCTGCCTCGGCCGGGGGTGGCGCTGGGCGCGGTCGAGATCCTCGTGCCGAGCCACGACCGGCTGACGACGACGCTCACCGTGACCTGACCGGCGTCGGTCCCGCGTCACGCGCGGCGAAGGTCAGCCGGGTGCAGTCAGGACGAGCAGATGTTCTGGTTCGCCGTCTTGACGGCGGGGCCGGTGGTCGAGCCCGGCGTCGCGATGGTGACCTTCTTGAGCGTCTTCGCCCAGTCCGGCCCCACGGTGACGGTGAGCACGCGGCCGGAGCCGGACAGCGTCGTCGAGGAGATGCCCGTGGAGTAGGACAGCGTGCGCAGGCTCTCGGTGTAGGCCTTGGGCGCGGTGATGCTCGACGTGGTGACCGGGCTGCTCGTGTTGCCCAGGCCCGTCACCACGAAGCCGATCGCCTTGAGCTGCTGGGCGGCCGCGGCCGCCGCGCCGGTGACGCCGGTGCCGTTGAGCACCTTCACCTGGATCGCCGACGGCGCGACCGTGAGCGGCTTGCCGCCCGTGGTCGTGGACGACTTGTCCTTGCCGTACACCGTGTCGTTCTTGATGGCCGACCAGATCTTGTCGGCCTCCTGGGTGTTCCACGACAGGGTGGCGCCGTCCGAGTTCAGGGTCCACGGCACGGTGACGAACGTGACGTTGGACGGGGAGATCGACGACAGGCTCGTGGCGAGCGTGGTCTCGAAGTCCAGCGTGCCCATCTCGGGGTCGGTGGTGAGCGAGTCGGTCACCGCCGAGAGCACGTTGTAGAGCTTCACCGGGTCGGCGAGCATCCCCTTGTTGGTGACGGCGCGCACGATCGAGGACAGGAAGTCCTGCTGCCGGCCGATGCGGCCGATGTCCGAGCCGTCGCCGATGTTGTGGCGCACACGGGCGAACGCGAGGGCCTGGTCGCCGGTCAGCAGGTGCTTGCCGGCGGAGAGGTCGAGGTGGCTCTTGGGGTCGTTGACCGCGGTGGTGAGGCACACCTCGACGCCGCCGAGCGCGTCCACGACCGACTTGAAGCCCTTGAAGTCGACCACGACGTAGTGGTCGATGAAGTCGCCGGTGAGGTACTCGACCGCCTTGATGGCGCACCCGGCGCCGCCCTCGGCGAACGCGGTGTTGATGCGGTCGGGGGAGTGCATCCCGGTGCCCTTGCACAGCGGCCGGGTGACGACGGAGTCGCGCGGGATGCTCACCGCGAGGATGTGCTGCCGGTCCGCCGAGATGTGCACGAGGATCGTCGTGTCGCTGTGGCCGTTGCCGCTCGCCGTGGTGGCGGCGCTGCCATAACCGCTGCCCTGGCCGGTGCGCGTGTCCGTGCCCATCACCAGGATGTTCATGGCCTGGTACTCGGTGGGCGTGCTGCTCGAGGGCGTGGCCTTGGTGGGCCGGTTGGTGCCGAGCTCGCCGGTGACGTCGATGGTCGTGATGTTGCCGGTGAGGTGGTTGAGGCTCATCCAGCCCGCGCCGCAGATCGTGGTGGCGACCACCGTCATGACGCTGGCGACCGCGAGCACCCGGCGCCCGATGTGGGGGCGGCCCGAGGCAGCGCCGTCACCGGGGTCGGGGGAGGTCACCGCGACAGTGTAGGGGTCGCCCGAGGGGGGTCGTGACCGGCGGAGTCGCACACCGGTGCGACGTCCGGGAAGGGCATCGCGTTCCCCTGAGCGGCCTCGCCGACGTCGTTCCCGCCGGCTCACAGGCGCGCGGGGCGTCAGGCTGGGGATCCGCTGTGCGCGGGGCGATCCCGCCTCAGCGCACCACGGCGTCGCACCGCTCGCGCGCGGCCACGTCCTCGAGCGGCCCCGGGGCCCCCGGCACCTCGGGCCGCAGCACCACCGAGCCAGTCACGGCCAGCGGGACGGCGAGCAGGCAGAGCAGCCCCTGCTCGTCGACCGGGCGGGCGCACAGCACCCGGCCGTTCGCCGGCGCCCCGACGGACTCGGCCAGGGCGGCGGCGTCGGCGAGCGCCTCGGCCTGGGTCCAGGTGCGCTCGCCGAGGCGCAGCCAGGGCGAGGACGCCGGCGGCACGTCGTAAGGGGCGAAGCGGTCCGCGTGCATCCGCACCTCGACTGCGGCGTCGAGCACGCCCGCCGGCAGCGGCGACGCGAACGGCATGCCGAGGGGGTGCAGCGCCGTGGCGAGGGTCAACGGCGCGTGCGGTGCGTCCAGCTCGTCCGGGCCGAGGAGCGCGACGTCCACCGCCGGGTCGGCGGGGTCGCCGTCCATCCAGGCGAGCGCGCCGAGCTCCGCGCACGCCGCGAGCCACACCGACGCCTGCCAGTGCAGGGGGAGCCGGAGCACCACCACGGAGCCCTGCCCCACGTCGCCCTCGTCGCGCAGCAGGTTGGCGGTCTTCGCGACGTTGTTCTCGAACGTGCGCACCGACAGCTCGGTGCGGGCGCCGTCCGGACCGAGGTGCGTGACGAAGGGCCGGGCCGGGTCGCCGGCGGCGACGGTGGCGAACGCGGACCGGACGGTGGTGTCGCTCATCAGCCCAACGTAGGGGGTGCCCGTCGCCGAGCGTGTGGGACAGTGGGGCGTGCTCGAAGCGGTCCTCCTCGTCGGCGGCCAGGGGACGCGTCTGCGCCCGCTCACGGTCACCACGCCCAAGCCGATGCTGCCCGTCGCCGGCGTCCCGTGCACCGAGCACCAGATCGCCCGGGCGCGCGAGGCAGGCGTCACCCGGGTGGTGCTCGGCACCTCGTACAAGCCCGAGGTCTTCTCCAGCTACTTCGGCGACGGCTCGCGCTTCGGCGTCGAACTCGTGTACGTCACGGAGGAGATCCCGATGGGCACGGGCGGGGCGATCCGTCACGTGGCGCCCTACCTCGACAGCGGACCGGACGACCCGGTCCTCGTCTTCAACGGCGACATCCTCTCCGGCCACGACATCGCCGGACAGGTCAAGCGCTGGTCCGCCGACGGCGCCGACGTCTCGCTCTACCTCACCCGCGTCGACGACCCGCGCGCCTACGGCCTCGTGCCCACCGACGACGACGGCCGCGTGCAGCAGTTCCTCGAGAAGCCCAGCACGCCCGAGGAGTGCGTCACCGACCAGGTGAACGCCGGCTGCTACGTGTTCCGCCGCTCGCTCATCGACGAGATCCCCACGGGCCGGCCCGTGTCGGTCGAGCGCGAGACGTTCCCCGGGCTGCTCACGTCCGGCGCCCACGTCACCGGGTTCGTCGACGACGGCTACTGGCTCGACCTCGGCACCCCGCTCGCCTTCGTCCGCGGCTCGCGCGACCTCGTCACCGGCCGGGCGCCGAGCCCGGCGCTGCCGGGGCCGGTCGGCGACTTCCTGGTGCGTCCCGGCGCGGAGGTCGAGCCGGACGCGATCCTGCGCGGCGGCACGTGCGTCGGCGCGGGCGCCACCGTCGGCTCGGGGGCCGTCGTCGACGGCTCCTCGCTGTTCGACGGCGCGATGGTCGCCTCCGGCGCCCAGGTGCGCGACTCCGTCATCGGCTCCGGCGCGATCATCGGGGCCGGCGCCCGGCTCGACGGCGTCGTCGTCGGCGACCGCGCCATGATCGGCCCCGGCAACGAGCTGGTCCGCGGGGCCCGGGTGTGGCCCGGAGTGGCCCTCGGCGAGACCGCGGTGCGCTTCTCGTCCGACCGCTGACCCGCCGCCCCGCGCGCCCCGTCCGGGCGGCGTGAGAGCGTCCAGCCATGACCGACGGCATCACCCGCGTGTGGACGCCGTCCTGGCCGGTGAGCCTCGGGCTCACCCTCGGCGGCCTGCGCCGCGGGTCGGGGGACCCGACCTACCAGCGCGACGAGTCCCGCGCCCTGTGGCGCACCATGCGCACCCCGGACGGCCCGGCGACGCAGCGGCTGGCAGTCTCCGCCGGCACCGTCATCTCCACCTCGTGGGGCCCGGGCGCGGCGTGGGCCGCCGAGCGGCTGCCGCGCATGCTCGGCGTCGACGACGACGTCTCGGGCTTCGACCCGTCGCCGCACCCGTTGGTCGCCGAGCAGTGGCGCCGGGTGGGCGCGGGCATGCGCACCCCGGCGGTGGGCTGCGTCGTCGAGCAGCTCGTCGCCGCGGTGCTCGAGCAGCGCGTGACGGGCCTGGAGGCGCGCCGCGCCTGGCGCTGGCTGCTGACCGCCCACGGCGAGCCCGCTCCGGGCCCCGGGCCGGCGGCCCTGCGGGTGTTCCCGGCCCCGGACGTGCTCGCGCGGGTGCCGTCGTGGGAGTGGCACCGCGCCGGCGTCGACGGGTCCCGCGCCGCCACGGTGATGCGGGTCGCCGGGCACGCGGGCCGGCTCGAGGAGTGCGACCTGCTCCCCCTGGCGTCGGCGCACGAGCGGATGCGCGCGCTGCCCGGTGTCGGCGTGTGGACCGCCGCGGAGGTCGCGTCGCGCTCGCTCGGGGATGCCGACGCGGTGAGCTTCGGCGACTTCCACGTGGCCCAGGACGTCGTGTTCGCGCTCACCGGCGAGACCGACGGCACCGACGCCCGCCTGGCCGAGGTGCTGGCCCCGTGGCCGGGCCACCGGGGGCGCGTCGTGCGCCTCGTGGAGCTCACCGGGATCAGTCGGCCGGCACGCGGTCCTCGCTACAGCCCCAAGGATTTCCGGCGCATGTGAGAGGGAGCGCTCCCACGGCGCACAGGCCGAACCGGCGACGTAAGCGATGTCATCTCCGGAGTCCGACCGATCGCTCTCCCGGGGGTGCCATCCCCCCGGATCCGGGGTTACCGTTCTGTGACACAAGCCCTTCGCGACTTCCCCCCGCGACGAAGGAGGCGACCGTGACGACCCCGGACCACCAGCACGCCTTCTACGGTCACGACGACCCGCGCTGGCTGATCTGCGCCTGCGGCCAGTACGCGGTGCGCGCCCGCACCGACCATGGTCAGCCGGTGATCCGGCTCATCGACCCGCCCCAGCCGGTGTTCCGGCCGCGCCCCGCGCCGGCGCTGCGCGTCGTCGAGGCGCCCGCGGTCGTCGAGGTGGCCGACGTCACCGCCGGCCCGGCCGCCGACGTCGACGTCGCGGCGCGGCGCGAGCCGCAGCCGGCCTGACCCGTCGCCGCCGCGCCCGTCACAGGGCCTGCGCGACCAGTTCATCGAGGCTGCGCGACACCACGCCCGACACGTCGCCGATCTGCGCGAGCTGCACGAGCGTGCCGCCGTTGTCGCGCGGGTGGACGAAGACCTCCGACCAGACACCCTCGATGTCGTGGCTCAGGCCGAAGTGGGCCACGCCGTGGGCGTCGAGCACCGCGACGGCGGCGTCGATGTCGTCGACCGCGAAGGTGATGTGGTGCGGCCCGCCCCGGCCGCCGGTCGCTTGGAAGAAGCGGTCGAAGAACGTCGAGCCGGGCGTGGGCGCCATGAGCTCGATCCGGCCCTCGCCGAGCCGGAACACGGCGGTGACCGCGCCGATCGGCAGCACCTCGCCGTAGACGAACTGGCCGCCGAGCACGTCGCGGTAGAACGCCACCAGCGGGGCGAGCGACGGCCCGGCCACGGCCGTGTGGTCGTAGCGCGCGCCGGCGTGCGCGAGCGCTCCGGTCGTCGTGGGGTCCATGGCTCCTCCTCGGTGCGCCGCGGGTGGCGCGGTCATACGTGCCGCAGGTGGTCGTCGACGTCGCGCACGGGGCGCGGGGCGGGCTCCGCCGCGGGACGCCCCACCGCCACCGCGCCGAGCGGCTGCCAGCTGGCGGGCAGGCCGAGCTCGGCCCGCACGACGTCGGGGCAGAACACCGTGCTCGAGATCCAGGCGGAGCCCAGTCCCTCGGCCGCGAGCGCCACGAGCAGGTTCTCGACCGCCGCGCCGCCCGCCACGAGGAACAGGTCGCGCTCGTAGCCGCGCCGCGCCTCGTCGGGGTAGTCGTGCGCCGCACCCTCGAGCTCGAGGAAGGGCAGCACCACCGCCGGGGCGGTCCGCAGGACGTCGCCGCGGCGGAGGCGGCGCTCGACCGACGCGTCGTCGTACCCGTCGAGGCGACGCAGGTCGTCCTCCCACCGACGGCTCATCGCGTCGAGCAGCCGCGCGCGGGTGGCGTCGGTGAGGACGAGGAAGCGCCAGGGCGCCGTGTGGTGCGGGCTCGGTGCCGTGATGGCGGCGGCGACCGCCGCGCGCAGCGACGCGTCGTCGACCGGCTCCGCGGTGAAGGAGCGGACGGTGCGACGCGAGAGCACGGCGTCGCGGCGGCCCTCGGCGAGGGCCTCCGACGTGCCCAGCCGGAACATGTCGTCGCCGGACGGGCGCACCAGCGCCCGGGCCCCCGGGCCGTCGTGGTCCACGACGTACGCCGACATGCCGCGCACCACCGCCACGGGGAGCCCGGATGCCTTGCCGCACACCAGGTCCACGGCGGACGCGATCTCGTCGGCGACCGCGGTGATCGTCATCTCGAGCGGAACCCCGAACGTGTCCGGCCGGCCGCGGTGGTCGTCGAGCACGGCCAGCCCGGCGGCGCCGACGGCGACGTCGGTGAGCCCCTCGCGCCACGGGCGCCCGAAGGTGTCGGTGACGACGACGGCCACGCGGGCGCCGGTCGCCGCGGCCAGCGCGGCGCGCAGCCCGCGCGCGCTGGCGTCGGGGTCCTCCGGCAGCAGCAGCACCGTGCCCGGCGGTGTGTTCGACGCGTCGACACCCGCCGCGGCCATCACGAAGCCGTGCGCCGTCTCCACGATCCGGGTGAGGCCGCGCGGCGTCCGCCGGGTGGCCACCACCCGCACCGTCTCGGCCGTGATGGCGTCCTCGCGCGACTCGGCGCGCACCACGCGCCCCTCGGCCTTGCTCACCACCTTGCTCGTCACCGCGACGACGTCGCCGTCGCGCAGGCCGGTCGTGCCGTCGGGCCAGGCGACGTCGGCCAGCAGGGGGACCAGCATCGCCGCGAGGTCGTCGCCGGGCGCCACCTCCGGCACCCCGGGCACGGGCACCACCACGACGGGTGCCGTCATCGGCGCACGTCCTGCGCGAGGTCGAGGGCGGCCGCGGCCATGGCGGCAGTGGCGGCGAGGTCGGTCATGAGAAGGGGCGCCGCACGCGCCGCGATCCCGGTGCCCGCGAGCTCGTCGACCGCGCCGTCGTCGTCGGGGGAGTGCACCAGCCAGCCGTCGAGCAGGCCGCCGGCGTCCGAGCCGTCCTCCGCGGTGCGGGCGCCGTAGTGGCGGGCCACCGCGGCAGCCGTGGTCTCGACGCCGATCGCGGACAGGCACGCGTCGGCCATCCCGCGCACCGGTGCCCCGCCGACGATCGGCGAGAGCCCGACGACGGGCGCCGACGTGGTGCGCACGGCGTCGCGCACGCCGGGCACCTGGAGGATGGTGCCGAGCGACACGACCGGGTTGGACGGCGAGAGCAGCACGACGTCGGTGTCCGAGATCGCCTCGAGCACACCGGGTGCCGGCGTCGCGGACTCGAGCCCGACGAGCACGAACTCGCGCGCGGGCAGCGCGGCGCGGTGGCGGATCCACCACTCCTGGAAGTGCAGGGCGCGACGCGTGCCCGGCTCGTCGCCGTCCACGACGACGTGGGTCTCGAGGCGGTCGTCGCTCATGGGCAGCAGGCGCACGCCGGGGCGCCACCGGTCGCACAGGGCCGCGGTGACGGCGGAGAGGGGGTAGCCCGCGGCGAGCATCTGGCTGCGCACGAGGTGCGTCGCGGTGTCGCGGTCGCCGAGCCCGAACCACGTGGGCTCGACGCCGTAGGCCGCAAGCTCCTCCTTGACGGTGAACGTCTCGTCCTCGCGGCCCCAGCCGCGCTCCTCGCTGATGCCGCCGCCGAGGGTGTACATCACGCTGTCGAGGTCCGGGCACACCTGGAGCCCGAACAGCCGGATGTCGTCGCCGGTGTTGCCGACGACGGTCACCTCCGAGCCGGGCGCGCTCGCGTCGAGGTGGCGCAGCAGGCCGCGCAGGAAGCGTGCGCCGCCGATGCCGCCCGCGAGGACCGTGATCCGCATGCGGCGATCCTGTCACCCGCGCTCCCCGCCCCGGGGAGAGCCCGACGTAGGGTCGATGCCGTGACCGATGCAGCGGGACCGACAGCCGGCGAGGTCGCGCGCGCGCTGTCGCGCGCGACCCGAGGCGTGGCCCTCGACCTCGACGAGGCCACCGCCCTCCTGCACGCCCGGGGGGACGACCTCGAACGGCTGCTCGGGCTCGCCGCGGCCGTGCGCGACCGGGGGCTCGAGGGTGCCGGCCGCCCCGGCGTCATCACCTACAGCCGCAAGGTGTTCGTGCCGCTCACCCGGTTGTGCCGCGACCGGTGCCACTACTGCACGTTCGCCACGGACCCGGCGTCGCTGCGGCGGTCCGGCCACGGGATGTTCCTCACCCCCGACGAGGTGCTCGACATCGCCCGGCAGGGGGCGGCGCTGGGGTGCAAGGAGGCGCTGTTCACGCTGGGGGACCGGCCCGAGGAGCGCTGGCCGGCCGCGCGCGAGTGGCTCGACGCCCACGGCTACGACGACACGCTCTCCTACGTGCGCGCCATGGCCGTGCGGGTGCTCGAGGAGACCGGGCTGCTCCCGCACCTCAACCCGGGGGTCATGACCTGGGAGGAGCTGCGCCGGCTGCGGCCCGTGGCGCCCAGCATGGGCCTGATGCTCGAGACGTCCTCGCGCCGGCTGTTCGAGACGCCGGGGCTGCCGCACCACGGCAGCCCGGACAAGGACCCGGACGTGCGGCTGCGCGTGATCGAGGACGCCGGCCGCCAGGCCGTGCCCTTCACCACCGGGATCCTGGTCGGCATCGGCGAGACGCCGCGCGAGCGGGTCGAGTCGGTGCTCGCCCTGCGCCGTGCCGCCCGTGAGCACGGGCACGTGCAGGAGGTGATCGTCCAGAACTTCCGGGCCAAGCCGGACACCGCGATGCGCGACGACGACGACCTCCCGCTCGACGACTACCTCGCCACGATCGCGGTCGCCCGGCTGCTGCTCGGCCCGCGCATGCGGGTGCAGGCACCGCCCAACCTGAGCGAGCCGCACGAGATCCCGCTGCTGCTGCGCGCCGGCGTCGACGACTGGGGCGGCGTCTCACCGCTCACGCCGGACCACGTCAACCCCGAGCGTCCGTGGCCGCACCTCGACGACCTCGCCCGTGCGACCGCCGACGCGGGGTTCGTCCTGCGCGAGCGGCTCACCGCGCACCCCGAGTACGTCCTGCGGCCCGACCCGTGGATCGACCCGCGCGTGCGGCCGCACGTGGCCGCGCTCGCCGCCGCGGACGGCCTCGCCGAGGAGGGCCGTCAGCCCCAGGGCTCGCCGTGGCAGGAGCCGGACCCGGGCTACACCGCGTTCGCCGCCGCCAACGCCGGCGGCCGCACCGACCTGCACGCGTCCATCGACGAGACCGGTCGCTCGGCCGACCGACGCGGCGACTTCGACTCCGTCTACGGCGACTGGGGCGAGGTGGGCGAGCGCGCCCGCCGGATCGCCTCGCGGGTCGCCGCGGGCGCGCCGGAGCGGCTCGACGACGACGTCCGCGCCGGGCTGTCGCTGGCCGCGGACGACCCCGCGGCGCTGGCGCGTCCGGACCGCGCGCACCTCGCCGTCGCGCTCATGGCGTGCGACGGCCCGGCGCTCGACGTGCTCGCCGGCATCGCCGACGACGTGCGCCGCGACACGGTCGGCGACGACGTCACCTTCGTGGTGAACCGCAACATCAACTTCACCAACGTCTGCTACACCGGCTGCCGCTTCTGCGCCTTCGCGCAGCGGCGCACCGACGCCGACGCCTACACGCTCTCCCTCGCCGAGGTGGGCGACCGCGTCGCGGAGGCGTGGGACGTCGGTGCCACCGAGGTGTGCATGCAGGGCGGCATCCACCCGGACCTGCCGGGCACGGCGTACTTCGACCTCGCCCGCGAGGTGAAGCGCCGCGCGCCCGCGATCCACCTGCACGCCTTCTCGCCGATGGAGGTCGTCAACGGCGCGGCCCGCAGCGGTCTCAGCGTGCGCGAGTGGCTCGAGGAGGCGCGGGCCGCCGGCCTCGACTCCATCCCCGGCACCGCGGCCGAGATCCTCGACGACGACGTCCGCTGGGTGCTCACCAAGGGCAAGCTGCCGACGGCGGCGTGGATCGACGTCGTCACCACGGCGCACGAGCTCGGCATCCGGTCCAGCTCGACGATGATGTACGGCCACGTCGACACGCCTGCCCACTGGGTCGCGCACCTCGCGCTGCTGCGCACGATCCAGGAGCGCACCGGCGGCTTCACCGAATTCGTCGGCCTGCCGTTCATCCACCACAACGCGCCCGTCTACCTCGCCGGCGTCGCGCGGCCGGGCTCGACCGCGCGTGACGACCGGGCCGTGCACGCCATGGCGCGGCTGATGCTGCACGGCGCCATCGACAACGTGCAGTGCTCGTGGGTGAAGCTCGGCGTCGACGGCACACGCGCCCTGCTGCACGGGGGCGCCAACGATCTCGGCGGCACGCTGATGGAGGAGACCATCAGCCGCATGGCCGGGTCGCAGCACGGGTCGCGCAAGAGCGTGGCCGAGCTCGAGGAGCTCGCCCGTGCGGCCGGGCGCGTGCCGCGGCAGCGGACCACGACGTACGGGACGGTGCCGCCGGAGCGGCTCGCGGCGGCCCGGCGCGTGCACCTCGACCTCGAGGCCGTGGCCGCGCCCTGAGACCGGATGTCACGCTGCGTCACCGGAGGGGGTCGTCGCCCCCGCACCCCGCGCCCGGGCGCGTCGCGCCCGTGGCCCGGCGTCGGGCACCTGCGATCGCGGAACCCGCACGGCCCCAAGGCGCCGTGACCGGACGCCCGGAGACGGGTCCACCGTTCGAGGGGTTGACTCGACGCACTTACACGCGTGTAATTCACCCCGTGCCGTTCACGCAGTGTGGGGGACACCACGCAGGGCGCCGAGTGCCGCGTGGCACGAGGGCCCGGGTCGAGGAGGTAACGCGGTGAGCAACAGCACTGCCACCGTCCTGCCGTTGACCGACGCCGAGGAGCTCGGCTGGCAGGAGCGCGCCCTGTGCGCGCAGACCGACCCCGAGGCCTTCTTCCCGGAGAAGGGCGGATCGACCCGCGAGGCCAAGCGGGTCTGCACGACCTGCGAGGTCCGTGTCGAGTGCCTCGAGTACGCGCTCGAGCACGACGAGCGCTTCGGCATCTGGGGCGGCCTGTCCGAGCGCGAGCGCCGTCGTCTCAAGAAGGCCGCGGTCTAGCGGCGGTCCGCCGTTCCGGCGCCGCGCGGCGTCGTCGAGGGCACAGGTCCGTCACAGTGTCCTGAGTGTTCTCACGCCGTCGTGCTCAGGCCCGGTGACAGCCGCCGGGGCACCGCCACGCGTCGCATAGGGTTCGTCGAGCCATGGCCACCGATGTCCCTGCCGTCGACGCCCCCGTCGACGCGCCCGACGCGCTGCGCCGCCCGTCCTCGGCCCGCCGGACCGGGTCGGACCCCGCGTCGCGCGCCGACGACGTGACCGCGCGGCCGCGAGCCGGCCGCGCGTCGTACGGCGACGAGCCGGCCCGCTCGGACATCGGCCCCGACGACGCCCGACCCGACGACGCCCGCGACGCCGGCATCGCCTCGGACCACGACCCGGACGACGTGGACGCGCTCGACGAGGACGCGTTCGACGACGTCGACCACACCACCCCGCGTGCGCACCGCGTCACCGCGGTGATCGTCACCCATGACGGCGCGCGCTGGCTGCCCGCGGTGCTCACCGCCCTCTCCCGCTCGACCCGTCGGCCCGACCGCGTCGTGGCCGTCGACACCGGCAGCGAGGACACCACCGTCGACGTGCTGCACCGTGCCGAGCGCGCGGGGCTGGTCGACCGCATCGTGACGGTCGCGCGCGAGACCCCCTTCGGCGCGGCGGTGGCGGCCGGGCTGGCCACCGGGTCCGGCACGCCCGACGACGAGCCCGACGTGGTGCGCTGGGCCTGGCTGCTCCACGACGACTCCGCCCCGGCGCCCACCGCTCTCGACGAGCTGCTGCTCGAGGCCGACCGGCAGCGCAGCGTCGAGGTGCTCGGCCCCAAGGTGCGCGGCTGGCGCAACCGCGACGTCCTGGTCGAGTGCGGGGTGACGGTGGCCCGCTCGGGCAACCGCGTCACCGGCCTCGAGCGGCGCGAGCTCGACCAGGGGCAGCACGACGACGTCGGCGACGTCCTGGCGGTGTCCAGCGCGGGCATGCTCGTGCGCCGCGACGTCTGGGACGCGCTCGGCGGCTTCGACCCGTCGCTGCCGATGTTCCGCGACGACGTCGACTTCTGCTGGCGCGCGAGGCGCGCCGGCTGCCGCGTCGTCGTCGCGACGTCGTCGGTGGTGCACCACCGCGAGGCGGCCACCCACGGGCGCCGGCAGGTCGTGGCCGGCGACCCGCCGCACGGCGACCGCCCGCGGCGCATCGACCGCGCCGCGGCCATCCATCTCATGCGCGCGCACGCCACGGGAGCGCACGGGCTGCTGGTGACCGTGCGGCTGCTGCTCGGCTCGCTCCTGCGTGCGCTCGCCCTCCTGCTGGCCAAGGCGCCGCAGGAGGCCCGCGACGAGTGGGGCGCCTTCCGCGACGCCGTGCGCGACCGCAGCGCGCTGCGCGCCTCGCGCGCCCGCGTCGCGCACGCGGCGGCGCTGCCCGGCGCGGTGCCCGAGCGCGACGTGCGCACGCTGCTGGCGCCGCGCGGGCTCGTGGCGCGGCACGCGATCGAGCGGCTGGCCGACCTCGTCGCCGGCCGCGACAGCGGCGACCCCTCGCGGTCGGTGCTCGACTCGACGCCCGACGACCCGGACGGCTGGTACGCCGACGACCGGCGGCCCTCGCGCGTGCGCCGCTTCCTCGCGCGCCCGGGCGCGCTCGTCGTGCTCGTGCTGCTCGCGGTCTCGCTCGTGGGGGTGCGCGGGCTGCTGGGCAGCGGCTACCTCATGGGCGGTGCGCTGCTGCCGGCGCCGGACGGCGCGGGCGACCTGTGGCAGTCGTACCTGTCCGCCTGGCACGAGGTGGGCCCGGGCTCGGCGGCCGACGCGCCGCCGTGGCTGGTGCCGCTGGCCGCGCTCGCCCTGGTGCTGCGCGGCTCCGCGCCGCTGGCCGTCGACGTCGTGCTGCTCGGGCTGGTGCCGCTGGCCGGCCTCACCTCCTACCTCGCGCTGCGCGGCGTCGTGTCGTCGGTGTGGGTGCGCGCGATCGCGGCAGCCACCTACGCGACGCTGCCCGCCGTCACCGGCGCGATCTCCGGCGGCCGCGTGGGCACCGCGGTGTCGCTGGTGCTGCTGCCGTGGCTGGCGCGCTCGTGCGCGCGGCTCGTCGGCGTCGGCCGGCCGCCCACGTGGCGCCGGGCGTTCGCCACGTCGCTCCTGCTGGCCGTGGTGTGCAGCTTCACCCCCGTGGTGTGGCTCATGGCCGTGGTGCTCGCCGTCGTGGCGGGGCTCACCCTCGTGACCGACCTCCAGGGCCGGCTGCGCCTGGCGGTGACCGCGCTGCTGCCCGTGGTGCTCCTGGTGCCGTGGAGCCTGCGGGTCGTGCGCGAGCCGGCGCTGCTGTGGCTCGAGCCGGGCCTGGTGGGCCCGGTCAACTCGCACATCGCGCCGTACGACGTGCTGCTGCTGCGGCCCGGCGGCGCGGGCTCGACGCCGCTCTGGCTGGCCGCGGGGCTGCTGGTGGGCGGGCTCGCGGCGGTGGCGGTGCGCGGCGGCCGGCGCGTGGTGCTGGCCGCGTGGGCGGTGGGGCTCGTCGCGCTTCTGGTCGGCGTCGTGCAGTCGCTGCTGCGGGTGCACCCCTCGGCGCTCGCCGACCCCGTGGTCCCGTGGCCCGGTGTGGCGACCGCGGTGTGGGCCTCGGCCCTGATCGTCGTCTCGGCCCGGCTGGTCGACCAGCTGCCCGCGAGGCTGGCCGGCGCCAGCTTCGACTGGCGGCAGCCCGGCGCCGCGGTGCTCGTGCTCGCCCTGCTGCTCGCGCCCGCTGTCTCGCTGGTGCTGCTGGCCGGCGGCGTCGACGGCCCGCTGCGCCGCGGCGACCGCGAGGTGCTGCCGGCGTACGTGGAGGCGGAGATGGCCACGCCGCTGCGGCCGCGCACCCTCGTGCTGCGCCGCGCTGTCGGGCAGCGGCTGATGTACGACCTGCTCGCTGCGCCCTGGCCGCAGCTCGGCGACCTCGACGTGGCGCCCCCGGCGTCGGTGTCCGCGCAGCTCGACAAGCTCGTGGCCCGGCTCGCGGCTGGTCTCGGGGCCGACGAGGTGGACCAGATCGCGACGCACGGCATCCGCTACGTCGTGCTGGCCGACGCCGCGCCCCGCCGCGACCCCCTGGCCGAGCAGCTCGACGGGCAGCGCGGCCTGCGCCGGCTCTCCTCCCGCGACGGCGCGGCCGTGTGGCAGGTGGTGACGACCGCCACCCGCGTGCAGGTGATCGAGCCGACGGCCGGCGACGCCGCGGGCACCGTCTCGTTGCGCATGTCGACCGCGGTGCCGGTGCAGTCGCCGGAGCCGCGGACGCCGACGTCCGTCGACACCACGGTGCCCTCGGGGCAGGCCGGCCGCACGCTCGTGGTGGCCGAGACCGCTGACTCGCGCTGGACCTGGACCGTCGACGGCGCCTCGGTGACGCCGGTGCCCGGCCGCGTGCCCGGTGACGAGAACGCCACCGATCCCGCGCTCCAGCAGGCCGGGCTCGTCGCGCCGGCCGTGCCCGTGACGCTCGCGTTCGACGGCGGCTCGCGCGCCGCATGGCTGTGGGGGCAGGCGGCCGCGGTGCTCGTCGTCGTGCTGCTCGCGCTGCCCTCGCGGCGCACGGAGGACGACGACGACGCCGACACCCTCGAGGGCGAGGGCGAGGCCCGCACCGGCACCGGCCCGGACGACGCGCCGGCACCGGACGGCGACCGGCCCGACCCGGCCGCCCCCGAGGACCCGGTGCCGGGCTCACCCGCCCCGTCGGGGTCCGGGTCCGCGCCCGGACGCCCCGCCACGACCGGGACGGAGGTGCCGGCATGACCTCCGACGAGACGCCGCGCCGACGCCGCACCCGTCGCGGCGAGCAGCCGCCGGCCACCGACGTCGCGGCCGCACCGGCCGAGCCCACGCAGGGCACGGCCGCGGACCGCACGGCGACGGAGAGCACGGCTGCCGAGAGCACGGCGACGGAGAGCACGGCTGCCGAGAGCACGGCGGCCGAGAGCACGGCGGCGGTCAGCGCCGCAGCGGACAGCACCGCGGCGCAGAGCGCCACGTCGGCAGGCGCGACGGCCGGGAGCGGCACGGCGCAGGGCGCCGGCCCGGGGAGCGCCGCGTCGCAGGAGGCCACGACGGAACCCACCGCGGCGGCGAGTGCCGCGTCGAAGGGTGTGACGGCGGCGGGCGCCGCGACGGTGCCCACGTCGGCGGAGAGCGCGCCGGTCGGCGGCTCGCGCCGTGCGGCGGTGCTGCGCCTGCTGCGCCGGCCCGCGGTGTCGCTCGCCGTCGCGGCCGCACTGCTCGTGGTCGTCGCGCTCGTCGGCCAGCTGCTCGTGCCGCAGCCCACGCGCGCCGACACGGCGCCGGTGGCCGAGCCGGTGGCCTCCGCCGAGCTCGTGTGCCCGGTCACCTCGGCCACGAGCACCCTGAGCTCCACGGTCTCCGCCGGCGTCGTGCCGCTGCCCGGCGTCGAGAAGGGCGTGGCGACCCTCGCCGACCTCACCACGAAGGCCTCGGCGTCCCAGCCGATGGTGATCGACGCGCCGGGCGGCACCGTCACGCGCAAGGTGACCGGCTCGTCCGGCCCGGCGCAGCTCGCCCGGGCGACCGGCTCGTTCGCGGGCGGGTTCGGCGCGGACCAGCTGATCCGGTCGGGCCAGGGGGCCTCCCGCGGCCTCGCGGTCGCCCCGTGCGCCCGGCCGCTGACCGACGCCTGGATCATCGGCGGCAGCTCCACGGTCGGCCGCCTCACGCAGGTGCTGCTCGTCAACGACGACGACCGCCCGGCGCAGGTCGACCTCCTGGTCTACGGGCCCACCGGGCAGGTGACCGCCCCGGGCGGCGCGGGGATCGTGCTCGGCCCGTCCTCGCGCAAGCAGGTGCGGCTCGACTCCCTCGCGCCCAACCAGCTCGTCACCGCCGTGCACCTGCTCGCGACGTCCGGCCGGGTCGGCGTGGTCGGCCTCGACCAGTCCGCCGAGGGGCTCGTGCCGCTGGGGATGGCGCTGCTGCCGGCGACCCAGGCCGGGACGGACCTCGTGATCCCCGACGTGCCCGCGGGTGTCAGCGGCGCACGGCTCGACCTGCTGGCGCCGGGCACCGACACCACGGTGGCGATCGAGCTGCTCACCGCGGACGGGCCGATCGTGCCCGCCGGCATCGACCACGTCGACCTCCAGGCCGGCCACGTGACCTCGGTCGACCTCGGGCCGGCCCTCGCGGGCGAGGCGGCCGGCGTGGTGGTGTCCTCCTCCGACGACGTCGTGGCGGGCGTCGTCGTCGGCACCGGCGGCGGCAAGAGCCTGCGCGAGAAGGACGCCACCGCCGGCACGCCGCGACTGTCCGCCCCGGGCATCGTCGTGGGCCTGCGGGGCGGCGCCTTCACGCACGCCGTGGGCCTGGCCGCCCCCGACACCGACTCCGTCGTGCGGCTCGACGTCTACACGCCCGGCGCGACCCAGCCGAGCTGGACCCGCACCGTCTCGGTCACCGGCGGCACGGCCACGACCGTCGCCGTCCCGGTGACGACGCCGACGGCGCGCACGAGCCTGGTGGTGACGCCGGTGTCCGGCGGAGCGGTCTACGCCACGCACGAGGTGCGCGAGGCGGCGCCCGGCGGCACCATGCTGGCGCTCGCCCCGATCTACCCGATCCGGGCGACCACGGTGGTGCCGCCCGTGGTGCAGGTGCCCGGCTCCTCGATCCGCGTTCAGTCGCCCGCGCGCTCGTCGTAGGCGGGGTCGAGGTCCTGCGGGGCCAGCCCCAGCAGCTCGGCGAGCTGCTCGGCGACCAGGTCGCGCACGAGGTCGACCCGGGCCGGCCGGTCCGGCGCCCGCAGCTCGACGGGGCGCCGGTAGAGCACGAGCGTCGCGGTGCGCCGCGGACCGGTGGTCGCGCGGTGCTCGGCGAGGGGGACCTCGTGCGTGCCGGGCTCGACCACCGGCGCCTCGCGCACCTCGACGTCCACGGCGGCCAGATGTCCGCCCCACCGCGGCTCGATGCGGTCCACCGCGTCGACGACGAGGTCGCCGAAGGCGTCGGCGCGCGGCACCGTGGCGGGGGAGGACGGCGGAGCCAGCGGACCGCGCAGCCCTCGACCGTGGCGGTCGCGCCGGCGCGGGCCGGACGCGGCGCCGCGGCTCGGGCGGCCGGGGTCGGGGCTCACGCCGTCCAGCCTAGGAGGCGCGGAGACCCGGTCCGCGGCCGCCGCGCGGCGCCTCCGGCGCGCCGCTGCCGGGCGGCGTGCCCCGACAGCCGTAGGGTCGGCGCCGTGAGCCCCGTCCGCCGCTGCTCGAAGCCGTCGTGCACCCGCGCCGCGGTCGCCACGCTCACGTACGTCTACGCCGACCAGACAGCCGTGCTCGGCCCGCTGGCCACCTACGCCGAGCCGCACTGCTACGACCTGTGCGAGCACCACGCGTCGCGGATGACCGCCCCGCGCGGCTGGGAGGTCGTCCGGCTCGAGCCGGACCCCGACGCCCTGCGTCCCTCCAGCGACGACCTCGAGGCTCTCGCCGACGCCGTGCGCGAGGCGGCCCGCCCGCGCGAGGTCGTGCCGGCACCGGTCGAGGTGGGCCGGCGCGGCCACCTGCGCGTGCTGCGCACCGACGTCGACGCCTGACCTCGTCAGCGCCTGGCCGCGACCGGTGACGGGCCGGTGACCGCCGGTCGGGCGCGGATCTCGGCCGGACGGCCGATGCTGCGAACGCTCCACCGTGTGTGACAGTGGGTTGTCGGAGCGTGGTCACACACGTCACATGTGTCTCGTGGACCCCACAGGTACTTCCCCTTCACGGTCACACGTCGTAGTCTCCACGTGCTCGAGACGGTCCGGGGCCTGGGCGCACCCGGACCGCGGCGTGCCGGACCCCGGTCCGGCAGGCACGGCTCGGCCGGGAGGACCGGCCGGGCGGGGGACAGGAGGGACGACCACCATGGCGCGCAGCTCCCAGACCGCGGCGGCGGTGCCGCTCGGATCGCTCACGCAGCCCGGGGCCCGCGAGGGCGTCCGCTGCGCGATGTGCGGCTCCGAGCGGGTGACCCGGATCTCCATGGAGCTCACCGACGGGTCCGAGGTCGACTTCAGCCACTGCCTCGAGTGCGAGCACCGCTCCTGGCAGCACGGCGGGGAGGTCCTCTCCGTCGACCACGTCCTGCACCGCGCCCAGCGCCGTCGCTGATCCCGCGCACGTCCGCGCACCGGGCACCGCGCGGTCGCGCACCGGTCCGGCCGTCGCGGCGCAGCGCGCCCGTCTCGAGCGTCGTCCCCCGGCGCCTGCCCGATAGGGTTCCCCGGTGATCGACGCCGAGCTCCTCGACCGCCTCATCAAGGCCTACGACGTGCGCGGCGTCGTCCCCGACGACCTCGGCCCCGACGTCGCCCGGCTCGTCGGCGCGGCCTTCGTGCGGGTGCTCGGCGTGGCCGCCTCGGCCGGCGGCCCCGGCACCGTCGTCGTCGGCCGCGACATGCGCCCGTCGGGCCCCGAGCTGGTCGCGGCCTTCGCCGAGGGCGTCACCTCGCAGGGCGTCGACGTCGTCGACATCGGCCTGGCCTCGACCGACCAGCTCTACTTCGCCGCCGGGTCGCTCGGCCTGCCCGGCGCCATGTTCACGGCGAGCCACAACCCCGCCCGCTACAACGGCATCAAGCTCTGCCGCGCGGGGGCCTCGCCGGTCGGCCAGGACTCCGGGCTCGGCGAGATCAAGGCGCTCGTGCTCGCGTGGTCGACCACCGGCGTGCCGGCCTTCGACGGGCCTGCGGGCACCGTCTCCGAGCGCGACCTGCTCGCGGACTACGCCGACTTCCTGCGCTCCCTGGTGCCCCTCGACGCGATCCGCCCGCTCACCGTCGTCGTGGACGCCGGCAACGGGATGGGCGGCCACACGGTGCCGGCGGTGCTCCACGGCCTCCCGCTCACCGTCGTGCCGATGTACTTCGAGCTCGACGGCACCTTCCCGAACCACGAGGCCAACCCGATCGAGCCGGAGAACCTGCGCGATCTCCAGCGCGCCGTGGTCGCGGAGTCGGCCGACCTCGGGCTCGCCTTCGACGGCGACGCCGACCGGTGCTTCGTCGTGGACGAGAAGGGCGACATCGTCGACCCGTCCACCCTCACTGCGCTCATCGCCGCCCGCGAGCTGGCCAAGGTCCCCGGCGCCACGATCATCCACAACCTCATCACGAGCGAGGCGGTGCCGGAGATCGTGCGCGAGCACGGCGGGTCCCCGGTGCGCACCCGCGTCGGCCACTCCTTCATCAAGGCGACGATGGCCGAGACCGGCGCGGTCTTCGGCGGCGAGCACTCGGGGCACTTCTACTTCCGCGACTTCTGGCGGGCCGACTCCGGCATGCTCGCCGCGCTGCACACGCTCGCGGCGCTCGGCGAGACCCCGGCGGGGTCGACGCTCTCGGCGCTGCTCGCCGAGTACTCGCGCTACGTCCCCTCCGGCGAGCTCAACACCACGGTGTCCGACCAGGCCGCGGTGCTCGCCGCGGTCGCCGCGGCCTACGCCGGCCGCGACGGCGTGAGCTCCGACGACCTCGACGGCCTCACGGTCTCGGGCGCCGAGCCCGACGGGCGCCGCTGGCGGTTCAACGTGCGACCGAGCAACACCGAGCCGCTGCTGCGGCTCAACGTCGAGGCGGCCGACGAGCCGCTCATGGCGTCCGTGCGCGACGACGTCCTCACCATCATCCGAGGAGACACTGCATGAGCTCGCTCGACCCCGTGCTGCTCGACGTCCTCGCCTGCCCGTGCGAGCACCATGCCCCTGTGCGCGTGGAGGGCTCCCCCGCGGAGGCGATCGTGTGCACCCGGTGCGCCACGAGCTTCCCCGTCCGCGACGGCATCCCCGTGATGCTGCTCGAGGACGCCACCCCCGGCCCGCAGGGCGTCGGGGCCGACCTCGGGACCTGAGCCGAGTGCGCTACGTCGACGACGCGCTGCTCGACGACCCGCGCGCGCTCGAGGACGCCGACCCCGGCGGGCTGCTGCGGGCCGCGGCGGAGTCCGGCGCCCAGGTGCGGCGCGCGCTGGCGGCGATCGGCTCCGACGCGCTCGACCGCGTCGTCGCCGACGGCCGGCCGCGCTCGGTCCTGGTCGCCGGCAACGGCACCGCCGCGATCGCGGGCGACCTGCTCGCCGCGGTCTGCGGGCCGGGCTGCCCCGTCCCCGTCACCGTGACCCGCGAGGCGATGCTGCCGGGCTGGGTGGGTCCGCTCGACCTCGTCGTGGCGCTCGCCCCCGACGGCCGCGCCCGGGCCACCACCGAGATCGCCGGCGAGGCGCTGCGACGCGGGGCGCGCGTCGTCGCCGTGGCCCCCGCCGGCAGCCCGCTGCACGAGCTGGTCGCGGGCTCGTCGTCGAGCGCCGCGGTGCCCCTCGACACGCGAGGGCTGCCGGCCCGCGCGCTGCTCTGGCTCATGACCACCCCGCTGCTCGTGCTCGCCGACGCCCTCGGCCTGGCCGCGGTGCCCCGGGGCGTGCTCGACCGCGCGGCCGACGTGCTCGACGAGTGCGCGGTCGAGTGCGGGCCGGCCGCCCCCGCCGCGGAGAACCCGGCCAAGCTGCTCGGCGCCTCGCTCGCCGCATCGCTGCCCGCGGTGTGGGGGGCCTCGGCCCTCACCGAGGTCGCGGCGCAGCGGATGGCGGCGCGCCTGGCCGCCGACGCCCACCTGCCCGCCGTGCACGGATGCCTGCCGGAGGTCGCGCACGCGCAGGTCGCGATCGTCGACGGCCCGGTGGCCGCGGCGTCGGACGACGACATCTTCCGGGACCCGGTCGAGGACGGCACGGCGCCGCCGCGCCTGCGCGTGGTGCTGCTGCGCGAGCCGGGCGAGAGCGACTCCTCCGCCCGCCTGGCCGACGCCGTGCGCACCCTGGCCGAGAGCCGCGGCGTCGCCGTCGAGACGGTGCAGGCGCTCGACGGCCACCCCGTGGTGCGGCTCGCCTCGCTCGTCGCGGTGCTCGACTGGGCGGCCGTGTACGCGGCCGTCGCCCTGGGCGTCGATCCGTCCACCACGCGCGAGGACGCCGAGGCGCTCGCCGATCTCGCCGGCGGTGGCGCGTGATCGTCGTCGACGGGGCGCTGCGTCCCTACGCCTGGGGCCGCATCGACGGTCTGAGCGCCTGGACCTCGGCCACGTCCGGCCCGCAGGCGGAGCTCTGGTACGGCGCGCTCGGCGACACGCCCGACGCGCCCCGCCACCCGCTGCTCACCAAGCTGCTCGCCGCCGCGCGCCCGCTGTCGATCCAGGTGCACCCGCCGGGCGACCTCGTCGCGGTGCTGTGGTCGGACGCCGGCCACGGCCGCGGGCTGCTGGTCGACCAGGTGGAGAAGAACGAGCTGCTCGTCGCGCTCGAGCCGTTCACGAGCTTCGCCGGCTTCCGCGACCCCGCGCTCACGGCGCGGATCATGCAGGGGATGGGGCTCACCCGGGTGGCCCAGATCGCCTCGGGCGGCGACTTCGTGGCCACCGTGCACGCGCTGCTCGCGCTGTCCGAGGTGGAGGTCGACGAGGCCTTCCGCCGGCTCTCCGACGTGATCCACCCGCTGCTCGACGCCAACGAGCGCTCGGCCATCGAGCTGGTGCGCGCCTGGTACCCGCACGACCGCGGTGCGCTCGTCGCGCTGTGCCTGGCCGTCCACGAGCTCGAGCCCGGCGACGCGATGTACGTGCCGGCCGGCGTGGTGCACTGCTACGTCAACGGCCTCGGCGTCGAGGTGATGACGGCGTCGGACAACGTGCTGCGGCTCGGGCTGACCGGCAAGCAGCTCGCCGTGCCGGAGGCGCTCGCGGCGGTCAGCGGCGACGAGCCGGTGCTGCTGCGGCCGACCGGCGACGGCGGCGTCTCCACGTACTTCGCGCCCGGCGCTCCGTTCCTCGTCGTGGCCCTGCGCGACGGCGCCTCCTGGACCGTGCCGCCCCACACCTCGGCCACGGTGCTGGCTGTGCGCGGCGAGGCCCGCGTCACCGGCCCGTCCGGCGCCGAGGTGGTCGCGGCCGGCCGTGCGGTGCTGCTCTCGCCGTCCGACGGTTCGCCGCGGGTCGAGGCCGACGGCCACGTCGTCGTCGCCGTCTCGAACCCGTGAGCACCCCGTGCCGGCGGGGCGCCGCCGCCGGCGAGGCCCTCCGCCTGCCTCCCGTCGCTAGCCTGGCGCCATGAGCACCGAAGGCGGCACGCGTGCGGTGATCGCCGCCCTCGTGGCCAACATGGGCATCGCGGTCACCAAGTTCGGGGCCTTCGCCGTCACGGGCTCGAGCTCGATGCTCTCCGAGGCGATCCACTCCGTGGCCGACTCCGGCAACCAGATGCTCCTGCTGCTCGGCGGCCGCCGGGCGCGCCGGGCGGCCGACGAGCAGCACCAGTTCGGCTACGGCCGGGTGCGGTACGTGTACGGCTTCGTCGTCTCGATCGTGCTGTTCTGCCTCGGCGGCCTGTTCAGCCTCTACGAGGGCTGGCACAAGGTCCGCCAGCCCGAGGAGCTCACCAGTCCTGGGGTGGCCTTCGCCGTCCTGCTCATCGCGATCGCGCTCGAGGGCTACTCGTTCCGGACCGCGGTGCGCGAGGCCAACCGCTCCCGCGGGCGCACGTCGCTGTTCGGCTTCGTCCGCGAGGCGCGCCAGCCCGAGCTGCCCGTGGTCCTGCTCGAGGACGCCGGTGCCCTGACCGGCCTGGTCTTCGCCCTGCTCGGCGTCACCCTGGCCACGGTCACCGGCGACGGCCGCTGGGACGGTGTGGGCGCGCTCGCCATCGGCGCGCTGCTGCTCGTGATCGCGGTGTTCCTCTCCGTCGAGATGTCCTCGATGCTCGTGGGGGAGAGCGCCGTCCCCGAGCAGACCACCGCCATCCGCGCCGCGCTCGAGTCCGAGCCGCTGGTGTCGCGGGTGATCCACCTGCGCACGCTGCACACCGGCCCGGACGAGCTGCTGGTGGCCGCCAAGATCGCCGTCGAGCACGACGACACCGCGACGGCCATCGCCGCGGCCATCGACGGCGCGGAGGTGCGGGTGCGCGCGGCCGTGCCCGAGGCGCGGTGGATCTACCTCGAGCCGGACCTCGACCGCGGCGGCGCGGCCGTCGGGAGCGCCGCGGAGGCCGCCGGCTCGGCGGTCGAGGGCGCCGAACCCGGTCCGGGACCGGCGGCAGGTTCGCCGCCCCCCGCCGGGTGATGGCACACTAGGTCGAGCCCGGCGGTGTCCACCCCCGCATGAGCAGCCGGCGAACCATCGAGGCCTCGAGACGTCCGCCGCGCCCCGCCCGCACCGCGGGCGCCCGAAGGAGTCCCATGTCCACCTCGCCCGACTTCAAGGTCGCCGACCTCTCGCTCGCCGAGTTCGGCCGCAACGAGATCCGCCTCGCCGAGCACGAGATGCCCGGCCTGATGGCGATGCGCGCCGAGTACGGCGCCACCAAGCCGCTCGCCGGGGCCCGGATCACCGGCTCGCTGCACATGACCGTCCAGACCGCGGTGCTCATCGAGACGCTGGTGGAGCTCGGCGCGCAGGTGCGCTGGGCCTCGTGCAACATCTTCAGCACGCAGGACCACGCGGCGGCGGCCGTCGTCGTCGGCCCGCACGGCACCCCGGAGGCCCCCGCGGGCGTGCCCGTGTACGCGTGGAAGGGCGAGACCCTCCCCGAGTACTGGTGGTGCACCGAGCAGGTGCTCAGCTGGCCGGACGGCGGCGGCCCCAACATGATCCTCGACGACGGCGGCGACGCCACGCTGCTCGTGCACAAGGGCCGCGAGTTCGAGCTCGCCGGCGCCGTGCCCTCGACCTCGGACGACGACTCCGAGGAGTACGCCGTCATCCTCGACCTGCTGCGCCGCACGCTGGCCGAGACCCCCACCCGCTGGACGGACATCGCCGCCGGGATCAAAGGCGTCACCGAGGAGACCACCACCGGCGTCCACCGCCTGTACGAGATGCACAAGAGCGGCTCGCTGCTGTTCCCGGCGATCAACGTCAACGACTCGGTCACCAAGAGCAAGTTCGACAACAAGTACGGGTGCCGCCACTCGCTGATCGACGGCATCAACCGCGCGACCGACGTGCTCATCGGCGGCAAGGTCGCTGTCGTGTGCGGCTACGGCGACGTCGGCAAGGGCTCGGCGGAGTCGCTGCGGGGCCAGGGCGCCCGGGTGATCGTGACGGAGATCGACCCCATCAACGCCCTCCAGGCGGCGATGGACGGCTACGAGGTCGCGCGCCTCGACGACGTGATCGGCCGGGCCGACATCGTCATCACGGCCACGGGCTGCTTCGACGTCGTGACCGTCGAGCACATGAAGGCCATGAAGCACCAGGCGATCCTGGGCAACATCGGCCACTTCGACAACGAGATCGACATGGCCGGGCTCACCGCCGTGCCGGGCGTGCGGCGCACGACGATCAAGCCGCAGGTGGACGAGTGGACCTTCCCCGACGGCCACTCGATCATCGTGCTGTCCGAGGGCCGGCTGCTCAACCTGGGCAACGCCACCGGGCACCCGTCGTTCGTCATGAGCAACTCGTTCACCAACCAGGTGCTCGCCCAGGTGGAGCTCTTCACCAAGACCGACGCCTACCCGCTCGGCGTCCACGTGCTGCCCAAGCACCTCGACGAGAAGGTGGCGCGCCTGCACCTCGACGCGCTCGGCGTGCGGCTCACCGAGCTGACCAAGAAGCAGGCCGAGTACCTCGGCGTCGACGTGGCCGGCCCCTACAAGCCGGACCACTACCGCTACTGACCGCCGGTCGGCCGACCGGCACGAGCGGTCCGCCGCTCCCGAGCACGAGGACCCGCATGGCCGTACCGGCACCCGTGCCGACGACAGGGGCGCCCTACCCGGGCGCCCCTGTCCCGTACGTCGAGGCCTCGGCCGCCGGCGTCGAGCTGCGCCCCTCGCGGTGGGGGCTCGGCGACGTCGTCGTAACCCTCGTGCTCGGCCTGGTCGTCCCGGTGCTCGGCGTGGGCGGCGCCATCGCCGCCGGCGCCAGCACGGACGGGGCCGTCGTGCTGCTGCTCAGCCTCACGCTGCCCTGGGTCGGGTTCGGCCTCTGGCCGATCCTCACCACCCGGATCCAGGGGAACGGCCCGAAGCTCGACCTCGGGTTCACGTTGAGACCGATCGACCTGGCCTGGGGCGTTCTGGGCGCCGTGGCCGCCCTCGTGCTCGGCGGCGCGGTGGCCTGGCTCACCAGCAAGATCTTCGGGAACTTCGACTCCGCGGCCGGAGATGCTCTCGCCAACGCCCACGTGGCCCCGTGGGTCGTCGTGGCGTTCGCCCTGTGCGCCGTCGTCGGTGCCCCGGTGTTCGAGGAGCTGTGCTTCCGCGGCCTGGTCTTCGCCGCGCTCGCCCGCACCTCCGCACGACGCGGCTGGGCCGCCGTGCCCGTCGCGACGCTCGGGTCCGCCCTGCTGTTCGCGCTCGTGCACCTCGAGCCGGTGCGCATCCCGGTGCTGTTCACCATCGGCCTCGTGCTCTCGCTGCTGCGTGCGCGCACCGGCCGGCTCGGCGCGAGCATCGTCGCGCACTCGTTGAACAACCTCATCGCCGTGCTCGGGCTCTTCGTCATCTACCGCTAGCGGTTCTCCTTTCGTTGCACCAGTTTTCGGCTGTTGCACGAATGGCGCGCAACGCGGGGGACCGGACGGAGGATCGCGGCGCGAGGTCGACGACACATAGGCTCCGCCGTCGTATCCTTCAAGCGCCCCCACGACAGGATCGCTGCATGACCGCCACCGCTCTCGACGCGCCGACGTCCTCGCGCGCGCGAGCCCGCGCGTGGGTGCACATGCCGGGGCTCGACGGCGTCCGCGCCGTCGCGGTCACCGCCGTCCTGCTCTTCCACGCCGACCCCTCGTGGCTGCCGGGCGGGTTCCTCGGCGTGGACGTCTTCTTCACGCTCTCGGGCTTCCTGATCACCTCGCTGCTCATCGCAGAGCTCGGCGAGACCGGCCGGATCCGGTTCGGCCGGTTCTACCTGCGCCGGGCCCGGCGCCTGCTGCCCGCCCTGTTCCTGGTGCTGGTGGCCACCTCGCTGCTGGCCGTCACCGTGGCCCAGGACGCCGCCCAGCGGGTGCGCGAGGACGCCACGGCCGCCTTCTTCTACGTGACCAACTGGTGGTACGTGCTGCACCAGCAGTCGTACTTCGAGGCCACCGGCCGGCCGCCGATGCTCCAGCACCTGTGGTCGCTGGCCGTGGAGGAGCAGTTCTACCTGCTCTGGCCGGTCCTGCTGCTCCTGCTGTGGCGGCTCGGCGGCGTGCGCGGCATCCGCGTGGGCGCCGCCGTCGGGGCGGTCGCCTCGACCGGCCTCATGGCCTGGATCGCCGTCACGCACGACATGCCGGGCGCCGCCGACGCCAGCCGCGTCTACTTCGGCACCGACACCCACGCGATGACGCTGCTCGTCGGAGCCGTCCTCGCCACGGTGTGGACCCCGCAGCGGATCGGCGACGCGCTCACGGCCCGCGGTCGCGGCGTCATCACGAGCATCGGCGCGGCCGGGCTGCTCGCCCTGGTGGGGATCCTCTGGTTCGTCGACCCGCAGTCCGCGGCGCTCTACCGCGGCGGCTTCCTCGTCGTGGGGCTGGTCACGGCCGTGGTGGTGGGCGCAGCCGCGGTCACCGGCACGACCTTCGCGCGCGTGCTCGGCCACCAGCCCCTCCGCTGGGTGGGCGAGCGCTCCTACGGCATCTACCTGTGGCACTGGCCGATCTTCATGGTGCTGCGGCCCGGCATCGACCTCGACGCCGAGGGCTGGCCGGTGCAGGCCCTCCGCTTCGCGCTCACGCTCGTCGCGGCCGAGCTCTCCTACCGCTTCGTGGAGATGCCGATCCGGCGCGGTGCGCTGAGCCGCGCTTGGCGCGACTGGCGCGAGCGGGGCACCCTCGCCACGGTCGGGCGCGCCGCCGTCGCCACCCTGAGCGCGGTGGCCGTGGTGATCGGGCTCGGCGTCGGGCTGAGCTCGGCGCACGAGCCGACGCTGGAGGACGAGCTCGGCGGCGTCACCTCGGTGGGCGACGACCCGCTCACGCCGCTGCCCACGGCCAGCCCCGGCGCCTCGCACCACGGGGGGAGCCCGTCGGCCTCGCCCCGCGCCAGCGGGTCGGCGTCCCCGGGCTCGTCGAAGCCCGCCGGCCGGCCCGCGAACGCGCCGCCCGTGCTGGCCGCCGGGCAGGACGCGTACGGCCTGAGCGTCACCGCCGTAGGCGACTCGGTCATGCTCGCCGCGCGCGACGCGCTGCGCGCGGAGTTCCCGGGCATCACGGTCGACGCGCACATCAGCCGGCAGCCCACCGAGATCTTCGCCCGCATCCGTGCGCGCAAGGCCGCCGGCGCGCTCGGCGACGTCGTCATCATCGGCGCCGGCACGAACGGCGCGATCCGAACCGCCGACCTCATGTCGCTGATCCGCTCCATCGGCGACCGGTCGCGCATCATCCTCGTGAACGTGCACGCGGACCGCTCGTGGGTGGCGCAGTCCAACCAGGCGATCGCGAACGCCATCGCGAAGTACGGCAGCAAGAACGTCCGGCTGGCCGACTGGAACGCCGCGTCGCAGGGCCACCGCGACTGGTTCTACTCCGACGGCATCCACACGAAGGGCGACGGAAGCGTCGCCTACGCCAACCTCATCCGCGAGGCCATGCGGCAGTGATCACGACGGTCCGGCCGCCGCGGCCGGGCCCTCGTCACTCACGCCCCGACGGGGTCAGAGCCCCCACACGCGCAGCGCGGTGGTGATCATCGCGACGTAGTGGGGCCGGCCGGTGCTGTTGGGGTGGACCCGGTCGGAGTAGAACCACTCGGGGTGCCGCGAGGAGATCCGGACCCAGTCGACGAGCACCACCCGGTGGCCGCCGTAGGCCGCGGCGCACGCGCGCAGGTGCTTGTTCGCCAGCGGGATCCACGAGCGGGGCGCCTTCGCCGTCACGAGGAACACCCGCCGCGAGGGTCCGGCCGTGTTCACGATCGTGGTGCAGTCGGAGAGGTTGACGTAGCCGTTGGTGCCCAGGTGCACGACGAGGTTGCGCGGCAGCTTGCCCGAGCGTCGCAGCAGGGCGACGGTGGCGACCGCGGCATGGAACTGCCGGCTCACCGAGGCGTTCACGGTGATCCCGTGCGACGTCAGCAACGACTTCGAGCCGAGCATCACCGAGTCGCCGATCGCGTAGGTGCCGGCCCGGATCGCCGCGGGCCGCACCACCGCCGCCCTGACCGCCGTCGTGGGCGCGGCCGGCAGGGCGCTCGTGCGCAGCACGGGAGCCGCCGCCGCGACGGGGGGCGCGGCGAGCAGGGGGAGCGCCAGGGCGACGGCGGCCAGCGGCAGGAGGGCGCGCGACGCGCGGCGGGCGATCACGCCGTCCACGGTAGACGACCACCACGGCGCCGGGCGGGCGTGCGTCGGACACCGCCCGCCGGAGCCCACGCGGCCGGGCTCAGGCGGGCGGCGCGAAGGGACCCGGCGTCGCAGGGCCGGGGGAGGCGGCCTGACCCGGCGCGGCCGGGGCGGGTGCCGGAGCCCGAGGTGGTGCGGCCGGGGCGGCGTCCAGCCCCGGGGCGGGCAGCGCGGGCGGGGGCGGGAGGGGAGCCGCGGGGGCGGGCGCCGTCGTCGGGGACGCCACGCCCGCGGCGCGCCGCCGGGCGGCAGCACCCGGCGAGGGGGCGGCGGCGGACGGCGAGCGTGCCGGCCCGGACCGCGCCGCCCGGCGCATCCTCTCGGTGAGCACCGCCATGAGGTAGGTCTCCGGCGGCGTCCCCGTCGGCGGCGGGGGCACGACGTATGCCGAGATCTCCGCCGCGAGCCCGAGGCCCATCGTGGCGCGCACGCCGGGGTCGAGCGACGCCGCGCGGGTGAGGAACTGGCGGGCCTGCCCCGCGGTGACGTCGGGCAGCCGGCTGAGGTCGAGCGTGGCCGCCCACGGCTCGAGCACCGGGGGCATCGCGTAGGTCTGCAGGCGCACCGACGCCGCGGCCGGCACCCGTTCGCGGATCACGACGGTGCCGGCGAAGTGGTCGCCGAGGCGCGTGCCGCGCGAGGACAGCAGCGCCGTGATCAGGCCGACCGCGCCGGTGAGCAGCCAGAAGTCGATGATCATGAAGAGCGCGCGGACGAACGCGTGGCGGAACCGCACGGGACCGCCGTCGTCGCGCACCACGCGCAGCCCGGCGGCGATCTTGCCCACCGAGCGGCCGCGGGCGAGGGTCTCGATCGCGGTCGGCAGCCCGACGATGATGGCGACCACGCCGACGAGCGAGATGGCCGTGACCGCCGCGGCGTCCGCTCCCTGGAGCAGGGTGGCGCCCAGGAAGAACAGCAGCAGCAGGCAGGCGCCCTGGATGAGCAGGTCGAGGGCGAGGGCGAGCGTGCGGCTGGGGAACTGCGCGAGCCGCAGGTCGAGCGCCACCGCCTCGCCGGTGACCGGCACGAGGGTGGTGTAGTCACCGGACGACGTGCTCACCGGGCTAGTCTCGCGGCAACGGCCCGACCGGGGGAGGAGCCACACGGATGGAGCTCGACACCTTCGTCGCGGCCCATCGCGCCGAGTGGGACCGCCTCGAGTCGCTGGCCCGGCGTCGGGGACGGCTCAGCGGCGCCGAGGCCGACGAGCTCGTCGAGCTCTACCAGCGCACGGCGACCCACCTGTCGATGGTGCAGTCGGCCTCGCCCGACCCCGCGCTCGTGTCGCGGCTGTCGACCCTCGTGGCCACCGGCCGCGCGGCCGTGACGTCGGCCAGCGGGGCGTCCTGGACGGACGTGTCGCGCTTCGTGCTGCGCGCCTTCCCCGTGGCCGTCTACCGGGCCCGGTGGTGGTGGCTCTCGATCGCCGCGGCCACCGTGCTCGTGGCCGTGTCGATCGGCGCGTGGGTCTCGCACAACCCCGACGTCGTGGCCGCGGTCGCGACGCCCGAGGACCTCAAGCGGCTCGTGGACCAGGACTTCGCCGACTACTACACCTCCAACCCGGCCGGCTCGTTCGCGTTCAAGGTGTGGACCAACAACGCCTGGGTGGCCGCGCTGTCCCTCGTCGGCGGCGCGCTGCTGTGCCTGCCCGGCGTCTACATCCTGTGGCAGAACGCCCTCAACATCGGGCTGGTCGGCGGTCTCATGGCCTACTCCGGCCGGCTCGACCTGTTCTTCGGTCTGATCACGCCGCACGGCCTGCTCGAGCTCACCGCGGTGTTCGTCGCGGGCGGCGCCGGCATCCGGCTGGGCTGGCAGATCGTCGCGCCGGGGCCGCGGCCTCGCTCGGTCGCCCTGGCCGAGGAGGGCCGCTCGACGCTCACCATCGCCCTCGGGCTCGTCGTCGTCCTGCTCGTGAGCGGCGTCGTCGAGGCGTTCGTGACCCCCTCGCCGCTGCCCACGTGGGCGCGGATCGGCATCGGCGCCGTGGTGTGGTCGGCGTTCCTCGCCTACGTCTGGGTGCTCGGCCGCCGCGGCGTGCACGAGGGAGCGACAGGAGACGTCACCGACCGCGCCGCCACGACGGACCTCGCCCCCTACGCCGGCTGACCCGACACGGGGCGGGAGCGTCAGAGGCGGCCGGCGGCCTTGAGCGCGAGGTAGCGGTCGGCGAGGCGCGGGGCGAGCTCGTCGGGACCGGCGTCGACCACCTCGACGCCGGCCCGCAGGAGGGTCTCGGTCATCAGCTCGCGGGCGCCGATCGCGAGCGCCGCGGACGCCGCGTCGTACACGGCGGGCGCGTCGCCGCGCGCGGCCGCGAGCTCGTCGAGCCGGCCGTCGCGCACCGAGGCGAGCACCACGGTGTGCCGCGCGGCGAGCGCCGGGAGGTAGGGCAGCAGGCCCTCGCGCAGCGCCGCGGGCTCGAGCGCGGTGAGCAGCACCACGAGGGCGTGCTGGCGCACCCGCGCGTCGATCGCGGCGACCATCGCGTGCGCGTCGACCTCCAGCAGGGCGGGCTCGACGTCGGACAGCGCCGAGGACATGCGCGGCAGCAGCTCGCTCGCGTCGGCGCGCCGGACGTCGGCCCGCACCGTGCGGTCGAAGGCGAGCAGGTCCACCCGGTCGCCGGCCTTCGCAGCGAGCGCGCCGAGCAGGAAGGCGGCGTCCATCGACGCGTCGAGCCGGGTGCCGTCGCCGATCCGCGCGGCCGACGTGCGCCCCGTGTCGAGCACCAGCACCACGCGGCGGTCGCGCTCCGGGCGCCACGTGCGCACCATGACGTCGCTGGCCCTGGCCGTGGCGCGCCAGTCGATCGAGCGCACGTCGTCGCCGATCACGTACTCGCGCAGCGAGTCGAACTCGCTGCCCTGCCCGCGCACCATGAGCGCGACCCGCCCGTCGAGCTCGCGCAGCCGGGCGAGCCGCGACGGCAGGTGCTTGCGCGACGGGAACCCGGGCAGCACCCGCACCGCCCACGGGACCGCGTGCGACGACTGGCGGCCGGCCAGGCGCAGCGGCCCGAGCGAGCGCACCGTGACGAGGTCGGGACGGCGCTCGCCCCGACGCACCGGCCGCAGCACCGACGCCACCCGCGTCGCGCGGCCGGGCTCGAGGTCCAGCGCGTGCCGCGTGACCGCGACGCCGGCCGTGGGGGCCCACGCGTCGCGCAGCAGCCCGCGCACCTGCCGGCGTCCGTCGTTGCGCACGACCAGCGTGACGACGGCCTCCTCGCCGAGCCGGGTCGTGTGGTCGCCGCTGCGCCGCAGCGACAGCGCCCGCGGCGACCCGGCCAGCCACGCGTCGAGCCCGAGCAGCGCCAGCAGCCCGGCGTCGAGCAGCAGCACCGCGCCCCACGACCGCGCGGCCAGCGCGACGGGCACGGTGAGCAGCAGCGCGAGCAGCGCGGCGCGGCCGGTGACGACCATGGCGGGCGCCGTTACCGCGGTGCCGGGACCGAGGCGAGCAGGCCCTCGAGGACGGCGTCGGCGGTGACGCCCTCGAGCTCGGCCTCGGGCCGCAGCGACACCCGGTGGCGCAGCGCGGGACGCGCCAGCGCCTTGACGTCGTCGGGCGAGACGTAGTCGCGCCCGGACAGCCACGCCCAGGCCCGCGCGGCGGTCACCAGCGCGACCGCGCCGCGCGGCGAGACGCCCAGCCGCAGCGACGGGCTCGACCGGGTCGCCTGCACGAGGTCGACGACGTACGCGGCCACCTCGGGCGCGACGGCCACCGCCGCGACGGCGCGGCGCGCCGCCACGAGGTCGGCCCCGCGGGCGACCGGCCGCACGCCCGCGGCCGCGAGGTCGCGCGGGTCGAACCCGTCGAGGTGACGGCGCAGCACGGCGTACTCCTCGTCGCGGCCGGGCAGCGGCACGGTGAGCTTGAGCAGGAACCGGTCGAGCTGCGCCTCGGGCAGCGGGTAGGTGCCCTCGTACTCCACGGGGTTCTGCGTCGCCGCCACGATGAACGGGTCCGGCAGCGGCCGGGCCGCGCCCTCCACCGACACCTGCCGCTCCTCCATCGCCTCGAGCAGCGAGGCCTGGGTCTTGGGCGGGGTGCGGTTGATCTCGTCGGCCAGCAGCAGGTTGGTGAAGACCGGCCCGGGCTTGAACGAGAACTCCGCGCTGCGGCTGTCGTAGACGAGCGAGCCCGTGACGTCGCCGGGCATGAGGTCCGGGGTGAACTGGATCCGCGTGCTCTCGAGGTCGAGCGCGGCCGCCAGGGCCCGGATCATCAGCGTCTTGGCCGTGCCGGGCACGCCCTCGAGCAGCACGTGGCCGCGGCAGAGCAGCGCGATGACCAGGCCGGTCACCACCGAGTCCTGGCCGACGACGGCCTTGGCGACCTCGGCGCGCAAGGAGACCAGCGACTCGCGCGGGTCCGGCGCGGCCGTGTCGCCGGGGCCGGGCGCGGGCGTCGCGGGCTGCGGCCCGGGCGGGACGCCGTACGGCGCGGTGCCGGGGTCGGCGGGCTGCTGGGGCTCAGGGCTCGTGCCCGGGGTGTCGCTCATGAGTGTCGGACCTCGTTCTCCAGCTGGTCGAGCGCGGTGGCGAGCCTGGTCAGGTCCGCGTCGTCGGGGGGTGTGCGTCCGGGGACGAGCAGGGCGGCGACGTCGGCGTCGGCGCGCCCGGTGCGCCCGCTCACCGCGGAGACCACCGTGGCGGCGTCCGCGGAACGCGGCAGCGAGAGCCGGCGCCGCAGCCGGGCGAGCGCGGCCGAGCGCAGCGCGTCCGCGGCGCGCTGCCGGGCGTGCATGCGGCGGTAGAGGCGGCCGCGGCCCTCGACCACCTCCGTGCCGCGCACGACGACGGGGAGCGGCTCGACGACGACGCGCCCGAGGCGCCGTCCCCGCCACCACACCACCACGAGCACGGCGAGCGCGAACTGCACGAGGGCCCACGGCACCCACGACGGCACGAGGTCGGCGATGCTCGGCGCCTCCCCGGTGTCCGGCTGCTGCAGGGGGTCGTTGGCCGACGGCAGCCACCACACCAGGGTGGGCGAGCGGCCGAGCGCCCCGAGCGCGAACGCCGCGTTCCCGCCGTCGGCGAGCCGGGCGTTGGTGAGGGCCGAGGCGCGCCCCACCACGGTCGTGGCGGGCCCGCTGCCCGCCGCGGGCGCGTCGAGCACGGTGGAGTCCCAGCAGCGGGCGACGTCGGTGCGCGTCGTGGAGTACTGCACCGCGACGTCGGTGCCGCCGGGGAGGCTTCCCGCGCGGACCGCGACGTCCCACGAGCAGTACGGCTCGACGTCGGCAGCGGACACCGTCGGCGAGTCCAGCGAGGCCCACGGGGCCAGGCCGTCGAGGGTCCCCGGATCCGGTGAGAGCAGCACGAGGCGCCCGGCGCCGGCGACCGCACGCGCCATGCGCGGCGACACCGGGGCGGTGGGCGCCACCAGCAGCGTGGCGTCCGCGGCGGAGGCGATCGCGTCGCGGGCGGCCGTGGCCGAGGTGACCCGGACGACGGTGACGCCCTGGTCGCGCAGGATCGTCGCGACCGCCTGCGCACCCGAGGGGTCCACGGCATCCGGGTCGAGCAGCCCGGAGCGCTGGCGCGACTGCGCGAGCGCGATGAGCAGCCCCACCACCAGCACCAGCGCGCAGATGACGAGCAGCCCGCGGTTGGCGCGCAGGCGCGCCCGCATCGTGGGAGCGGCCGGCGTGGAGGTGGCCGCCGGCGCCGTGGCCGGGGGCGGTGGCGCGCCGGCGTCGCGGTGCACCGTGGGCGCGCTCATCGCGGCGCCGCCAGCACCGGTGCGGGCGGCTCGGCGGCGGGCGCGGGCCGCGCCCTGCGCACGGCGTCGTCGACCGCGACCATCCGCGCGTAGCCGTCGGCGTCGGCGGGGCGGCCGCCGTACCAGACGTCGTCGAAGAGCCGCGCCGCCGCGCGCAGGTCGCCCGCCACCGCGGGCAGGGCACGGCCGGCGTCGGTGGCGACCTCGTCGGCCGTGCGCCCCGGCCGGGCGTCGATGAGGTCGCGCTCCTCGACGTCGCGCACGATCGCGCGCAGCCGCGCGCGCACGGCCTCGGCCCAGGCGCCGGCGGCGGCGAACCGCTCCGCCTCCGCGCGCAGGTCCGCGGCGCGACGGCCGCGGAGGTCGAACGAGGTCTCTCCGCCGCCGCTGCGACGCAGCGACCCGATCCGCCGGCGGACGACCACCACCACGAGCACGGCCACCACGAGGAGCCCGAGCACGCCGAACCAGCCGAGCGGCGAGGTGCCGCCGGCCACGTCGAGCAGCTGGCTGATCCGGTCGAGCACCCAGCGGAACGCGCGCTGCACCCAGCTCTCGTCGCCGGTGTGGTACTCCGGCTTGGCGAGCTCGAGCCGGGCGAGGCGCTGCGCCTCGTCGCGGCCGAGCGTCACCGGGACGTCGAGGGGCAGCCGTGCGACCACCTCGAGACCGGGGAGCGTCACGTCGGGCTCAGACCGGGATCCCGGCGGCGCGGGCGAGCTCGATGTCGAGCGCCTCGCGCCGGATCCTGCGGTCGATGTAGAGGAGCGCGACCACTCCCGAGCTGAACGGGATCACGACGGTGCTCGCCACCAGCGTGCCGATCGTCGTCGCGATGAGGTACGCCGGCGTGAACACGCTGCCGGAGGACAGCGCGGTGCTGATGCCGCCCACGAGCGCGAACGGGATGGCCAGGATCGAGCTGACGATGGAGGCGAGGATCGACGCGAGCAGCCAGATGCCGAACGTGCGCCACCACGCGCCGGACACCAGGGCCCACGAGCGGCGCAGCGCGACGGTGACCCTGGCTCCCTCGAGCATGAGCGCGACCGGCCCCAGCAGCAGCCGCACGTGCAGCCACAGGCCCAGGACGAGCGCCGCGACCCCGAGCACGATCCCCACCAGAACGCCGAGCCCCGTGGAACCGCCCTGGGCGGCCGCCCACCCGACGCCGACGGCGATCAGGATCCCCACGACGATCGCGGCACCGACCAGCAGCGTGGTGAGCAGCGTGAGGCCGAGCAGCGGCCAGAAGCGGTGGCGCGTGCCGGCCCACGCCTCGGCCAGCGTCACCCGCTGGCCGAGCACCGCCCGGCCCATGACGAGGGTGAGCAGCCCGGTGGCCAGTACCCCGAGCACCCCGGTGACGACGTACTGCAGAAGCGTGACGCCCTGGCCCGCGAACGCGGTGGCCAGGGCGCTGTCGACCTCGGCCGTGCTCGGCGTGCTGCCCGGCCCCCCGAGGTTGTTCAGCGCGTCGATCGAGCTGGACGTGACCGCGAGCGAGAGCAGCTGGAGCAGCGCCACCACGGCCGAGATCGCCGCGGAGATGCCGAGCACCGTCTTGGGGTCGCGGCGGATGTAGCTGATCGCGCCGTCGAGGATCTCGCCGACGCCCAGCGGGCGCAGCGGGATGACGCCGGGCTTGGGAGCCAGCGGCACCGCGCCCCAGCCGGCCACGCCCGGCAGCGCGCCGGGCGCCCCGTAGGCGGGCGCCCCGTACTGCGCGTACTGCCCCTGCTGCCCGTACTGGCCGGGCGGCGGGTACTGGCCGGGCTGCCCGAACTGGCCGGGCTGCCCGTACTGGCCGGGCTGCCCGTACTGGGGCGGCCCCCCGGGGCCGGCCGGCGCGGCACCGGGCGACGGCGAGGTCCACGACGGCGCCACCCACGACGCGGCGTCCCCCGCCGCGCCCGCGGGGGCGGCCGGCGCCGTCCAGCCGGGGGCGACCGGCGGCGCGGGGGACGGTGACGGTGCGGGCCACGCGGGCGCGGCCGGCTGCCCCGCGGCAGGAGGCGCAGCCGGCGGCGGTGCGGCGGGCGGTGCCGGTGTGCCCGCCCCGGTGCCCGGCTCGACGGCCGTGGGCGCCTGCCCGAGCCGTGCGGTGTCGGCGTCCTCGACCGTGGTCGGCGGCGGCACGAGCACGCTCGTGTCGGTCCAGTCCGGGGCCGGGGGAGGCGGCGCCGGCTGCTCGCCGGCCGGGTCCGGGGTGCTCCGGTCCGGCTCGGGGGCGTCGTCGGGCCGGGTGCCGGCGTCGTCGCTCATGAGCCGTCCGAGATCCTTCCGGGCGTCGTCACGGGGGGTGCCTCGACGGCGGCCCGCCCTCGGCGGGCCCTCCCCCCGCACGATCGTGCCATCCCGGCGGGTGCGACGGGGTGCCCGACGCGCACCGTCCCCCTGTGGACGCAGCCGCGGCGGCCCGAGGGCGTACGTCTCGACCGCTGCGGCCCGCCGCGTGCGGGGGAACGACTCGCGCCCGCCGGACGTCCGATGAGGACGGGCGCGGACGTGGCGTTGCGCCTCTCACGGGCAGGGAGCGACGATCATGACGACAGCGAGCTGGGAGGTCCGGCTACGCCCTGGCGAGACGGGTGCCACGATGACCGGTGTGAAGGGACGCGTCCTCGTCGTCGACGACGACACCGCGCTGGCCGAGATGCTCGGCATCGTGCTGCGCACGGAGGGCTTCGAGCCGTTCTTCTGCGCGGACGGCGCCAAGGCGCTCGGGGTCTTCCGCGAGACCAAGCCCGACCTCGTGCTGCTCGACCTCATGCTGCCCGGCCGCGACGCCATCGACGTGTGCCGCTCGATCCGTGCCGAGTCCGGCGTCCCCATCGTCATGCTCACGGCCAAGACCGACACCGTCGACGTCGTGCTCGGGCTCGAGAGCGGGGCCGACGACTACGTCGTGAAGCCGTTCAAGCCCAAGGAGCTCGTCGCCCGCGTGCGCACCCGGCTGCGCCGCACGGACCAGGCCGGCCCGGAGAACCTCACCATCGGCGACCTGCAGATCGACGTCGCCGGCCACTCGGTCAAGCGCGAGGGCGAGACGATCTCGCTCACCCCGCTCGAGTTCGACCTGCTCGTGGCGCTCGCGCGCAAGCCCTGGCAGGTGTTCACCCGCGAGATCCTCCTGCAGGAGGTCTGGGGCTACCGCCACGCCGCCGACACCCGCCTGGTGAACGTCCACGTGCAGCGGCTGCGGTCGAAGATCGAGCACGACCCGGAGCGCCCGCAGATCGTCGTCACGGTCCGCGGCGTGGGATACAAGGCCGGCCCCCCGTGAGCGGCCGGGAGCGCGTGATCGCATGAACCGCTGGTCGGACTGGCGGCTGCGGGCCTGGGCCGTCCTCCGCCGACCACTCGCGGCGTGGCGCTCGTCGGTGTCCCTGCGCGTGGTGGCCACCACGCTCTTCCTCTCGATGATCCTCGTGGGCCTGGCCGGCGTGCTGCTCGTCGGCCGCATCACCGCGGGCCTGCTCGACGCCAAGGAGCGCGCAGCGGTCGCCGAGGCGAGCTCGGGCGTCGCGGAGGCGCAGACCGAGCTGAGCGCGGCCGACACCAGCCAGACACCCGCCCGGCTCGTCGACGTCGTCATCGGCACGCTGGCCGCCCGCGCGGGCACGCCCCACCTGTTCGAGCTGCTGATCCTGGCCTCGCCGCCCAAGCGCGCCGACACCGTCGACTACGCCACGCTCGTCTCGGAGGCCAGCGTGCCGCCCGAGCTGCGCGAGGCGGTGCAGAGCGGCCAGAGCCAGTGGTGGACCTACACCCAGATGCAGTACCTCGACGGGCGGGTCGAGCCCGGTCTGGCCGTGGGCGCGCCGCTCTCGGTGGGCGGCGTCCCCTACGAGGTCTACTACCTGTTCCCGCTCACGCAGGAGGAGACCACCCTCGACCTGGTGCGCCGCACGGTGCTGCTGGTGGGGATCATCCTCGTGCTCACGCTGGCCGTCATCGCCTACGTCGTGACCCGACAGGTGGTCTCGCCGGTGCGCCTCGCGGCCCGCACGGCCGAGAAGTTCTCCGCCGGCAACCTCGCCGAGCGCATGCGGGTGCGCGGCGAGGACGACCTCGCGAAGCTGGCCACGTCGTTCAACGGCATGGCCGCCAACCTCCAGGAGCAGATCAACCGGCTCGAGACGCTCTCGCGCGTGCAGCAGCGGTTCGTCTCCGACGTCTCGCACGAGCTGCGCACGCCGCTGACCA
This sequence comes from Frankiales bacterium, assembly GCA_016125335.1. NCBI lineage: Bacteria > Bacillati > Actinomycetota > Actinomycetes > Frankiales > Frankiales bacterium. The sequence goes on along the minus strand of WGLY01000010.1, from coordinate 58,891 downwards.
CCGTGCGCATGGCCGCCGACCTGCTCTACGAGTCCCGTCAGGAGTTCGACCCCGCCACGTCGCGCAGCGCCGAGCTGCTCCAGAACCAGCTCGACCGGTTCGAGGCGCTGCTGTCCGACCTGCTCGAGATCAGCAGGTTCGACGCCGGGGCCGCCGTGCTCGACCCGGAGCAGGTCGACCTGCGCACCGTCGTCGAGCGGGTCGTCGAGTCCGCCGCGCCGCTCGCCGAGCGCAAGGGCACCGCGGTGCGGGTCACGCTGCCCGGCAGCCCCTGCATCGTCGAGTGCGACCCGCGCCGGATCGACCGCGTGCTGCGCAACCTCGTCGTCAACGCGGTGGAGCACGGCGAGGGGCGTCCGGTCGACGTGCGCATCGCGATGAGCGCGGACGCCGTCGCCGTCGGCGTGCGCGACCACGGGGTGGGCCTGCGGCCCGGCGAGTCCTCCCTGGTGTTCAACCGGTTCTGGCGCGCCGACCCCGCGCGCGCCCGCACCACGGGCGGCACCGGGCTCGGCCTGTCGATCTCCCTCGAGGACGTGCGCCTGCACGGCGGCTGGCTCCAGGCGTGGGGCGCCCCCGGCGACGGCGCGAACTTCCGGATGACCCTGCCGCGCCGCGTGCACGGCACCATCAACGAGTCGCCGCTGCCCCTCGAGCCCACCGACGCCGGCCCCCGCGTGCAGGCCTCGCTGGCCACGCCGTACGCCGGCCCGCGCCGCGAGGAGGTGTCGCCGTGACGCCGCGCCTGCGGGCCGCCCTGCTCGCGCCGCTGGCGCTGCTGCTCGCCGCCTGCGCCGGGATCCCGACGTCCGGTCCGATCCAGCAGGGCCCCACGGTGGCGCCGGTGGGGGAGGACCCGCTCACCCGCGTGATCGCCCAGCCGCCGCAGCCCGGGGCCACCCCGGAGCAGATCGTGCGCGGCTTCCAGCAGGCCACCGCCAGTGCCGACGCCGACTACTACGTGGCCCGGCTCTACCTCACGCCCGGCGCCTCGTCGGTGTGGGACCCGACCGCGGGCGTGAAGATCACGGCGGGGCAGCTCACCTACCAGAGCGCGGGCTCGGTGGTGACCGTCGACGGCAGCCTCACCGCGCAGATCAACCGCGAGGGCGAGTACACCGTCGCCGCGCCGGGGTCGAAGCTCGACGGCATCTCCTACGGCATGGCCCGCATCGGCAACGAGTGGCGGATCGCCACGCTGCCCACCGGCCTGGTGCTCGGCCAGTACGACATCGCGCGCAGCTACCGCACCTACGACCTCTACTACTTCACCCGCGACTTCGCCACGCTGGTCCCGGCCCCGATCACGGTGCCCATCACGACCTCCGGCATCGCCACCGTGCTGGTGCGCTCGCTGCTGGCCGGCGCGCCCGAGTCGATCGCGCCGTCGGTGAGCACGGCGTTCCCCGAGGGCACCAAGCTCGCCCTCGACGTCGTCCCGGTGGGCGACGGCGGGGTGGCCGACGTCGAGCTGAGCAGCGAGGTGCTCACCGCGAGCGACGAGACCCGGCAGAAGCTCTCGGCCCAGCTGGTGTGGACCCTGCGCCAGGTGGGCGGGGTGACCGGGGTGCGCATCAGCGCCAACGGCCAGCCGCTGCCGGTCCCGGGCGCCGGCGTCGTGCAGCCGGTGACGGCCTGGCCGCTGGTCGACCCGGGCGGCCTGCCGCAGGACTCCACCGGCTGGGCGGTCGACAAGCGCGGTGTCGTGCAGCTCGTCGCCGGCACGAAGCCGGGCACGCTGCCGCCGGTCGATCGGCTCAAGACCGACCTCGTGCGGCCCGCCGTGAGCCTGGACTCCACCCAGGTCGCCGGCATCGGGCCGGACAAGGCGCTCTACGTCTCGCGCCTGGCCGACGGCGCGACACCGGTGCGCCGCTACGTGCCGGCCACGAGCTCGGGCGAGCTGTCGCGGCCCAGCTGGGACCGCTACGGCGACGTGTGGGTCGTCGACCGCGGCACCGGACTGGTGATGGTCAAGGACGACACCGCCGTGGTGGTGCCGATCGAGGGGCTCCCCGCCGACGTGAGCGACCACTCGGTGCTCTCCGTCGCCGTGTCCCGCGACGGCACGCGGATCGCGATGCTGGTCAAGCGCAAGTCCAACGTCGAGCCGCTCGTGGCCCGCATCGAGCGCGACGGCGGCAGCGTCAAGGTCGCCGCGCCGCGGCGGTTCGACGGCGGCGTCACCAACGCCCTCGACCTCGCCTGGCTCGACTCGGACACCCTCGCGGTGCTCGGCACGGTGGCCACCTCGGCGCTGGAGATCTACCAGCTGCCGCTGGGCTACTCGCCCAACCTCTCCCACACCTCCGTGCCCACGGCCGGCGCCGTCACGCTCGCCGCTGCGCCGGGCAACCCGCTGCTCGTGGGCGCCGAGGCAGCCGACGGCGACCCCGCCCTCGTCTACGCGAGCTCGGGCAGCGTGTGGTCGCCGGTCGCGACCGCCGAGTACCCCGTCTACCCGGGCTGACCCGGCCGCGGCGCGTCGTCCACCGCGGCCCGGCGTCGGGCTCCCCGCCGTGCTCGCCGCGCGGTCACCGTGGCGGGCGTGACGGGTCCGGGACGCCGAGGTCGCGCGGCTGCCCCGTCGGCGCTGCCCGCACCGCGGTCGCTGATCGTGCCGGGGGACCTGCTCGCGCCGTGGCGGCGCTGCGCGGGGTGCACGGGCCCCGGCGGTCCGCTGTGCGCCTCCTGCCGTGCCGGGCTCGACGGCCCGGTGCGCCGGCCCGTCCTCGACCGCGCCCCGCCGGGACTGCCCCGGGTCTGCGCGGCCGCGGCGTACGACGGGCCCGTGCGCGAGGCGCTCGTGGCGTTCAAGGACCACGGCCGGTGGGCGCTGCGCCCGGTGCTCGGTGACGCGCTGGCCCGGGCCGTGGCCGGGCTGCTCGTGGCCCCGGGAGCCGCGCTGTCCCCGGAGAGCGGCCGGGTGGTGCTGGTGCCGGTGCCGGGCTCCCCGGGCGCGGCCCGCGCCCGCGACGGCGACCACGTGCGCGAGCTCGCCGGCGTCGCCGCGGCGCGCCTGCGGGCCCAGGGCCTGCCCGCCGGCGTCGCGGCCGTGCTCACCGGGGTGCGCCGCCGCCGCGACCAGGTGGGGCTCGGCCGGGAGCAGCGCCGGGCCAACCTCGACCGCTCGATGGCCGCGACCACGGGCGTGCGCCGGGTGCGCCACGCGGTGATCGTCGACGACCTCGTCACCACGGGCGCCACGCTCGCGGAGGCGGCGCGCGCGCTGCGTGCCGCCGGTGTGGAGCCGCTCGGGGCGGCTGTCGTCGCAGCCCGCGAGGGCCGTCCGGCGCCTGCCCCGTGACCCGCCGGAACGGTGTCGTCCGAGTGCCCGAACGACCCGCGCGCACCTGCGCCCACGCGACTAACGTGGGTCCTGTGACACCCGTCCGGGTCCGTGGTTGCGTCCTCCTGGGGGTGCCGCTCGTCGGTGTCCCCGGAGGGCAAGCCGATGCCAGCCGCAGGCAAAGCGGTCCACGTAAGGCGACTCTTCGTCGTTCGATCACGGTGCGGCTTAGGAGTAAGTCCTGCCCTGACGACGGGCCTGTGCGCCTGTCGACCCAGGAGAAGGGGAGTAGTCGCACGATGCCCGACCGGGCGCGGCGAGACCCTCAGCAGGCGGATGTGGGGTCGAAGACCAGGTCGGCCGGACGGGTGTCACACGTCCGCAACGCACGCACGTCTCGAGAGCAGGTGACGTCGCCATGAGCACCATGAACGCGCCCGTCGACATCCTCGTCCGAGGTCGGCACACGGATCTGTCCCAGCGCTTTCGTGACCACGTCGTCGACAAGCTCGGCCGGGTGGACCGGTTCGGCGTCCCTCTCTCGCGCGTCGACGTCGAGGTGAGCAAGGAGAGCAACCCGCGACAGGCGGACCGCGCGTTCGAGGTCGAGCTCACCTGCGTCGGGCGGGGCCCGGTGATCCGCGCCGAGGCCAGCGCCGGCGACAAGTACGCCGCCCTCGACCTCGCCTACGGCCGGCTCGAGGAGCGGCTGCGCCGCGCCGCCGAGCGCCGGCTGCCCAAGCACCGCCGGGCCACGCCCGTCGTCGCGGTGCCCGGCGACGGCCTCGCCGCGCAGGACGGCGCGGAGGCCGAGGACTCCGAGCCCGACGTCGTCTACGAGGACGGCCCGGTGGTCGTGCGCGACAAGACCCACCCCAGCGCGCCCATGACCGTGTCCGAGGCGCTGCACGCCCTCGAGCTGGTGGGGCACGACTTCTTCCTCTTCCACGACGTCGAGAGCGACCTGCCCACGGTGGTCTACAAGCGCCGCGGCTACGACTACGGCCTGCTGCGGCTCGAGCTGTCCGAGGTGCGCGAGGCCGCCGAGGTCTCCTGACCCGGCCCGGTCGTCCCGACGGGGCAGGGACGTTCGTCACAGGGGCGGTACAGGTTTTCCCGTGCCGCCCCGGCGCCGTTTCGCTGCGTGCCATGATGCGCGCGTGACGCAGCACAGCAGTGCTCCTGTGCGTGTCCTTGTCGTCGACCGGCTCCCGCTGTTCCGCCGCGGTGTCGCCGACGTCGTCACGCAGGAGGCCGACCTCACCGTGGTCGCCGAGACCGACGACGGCTCGCTCGTCGTCGACCTCGTCGCGCGCCACCGCGTCGACGTCGTGCTGCTCGACCTCGGCACGCCGGGTGCCGGCACCGACGTCATCGCGCTGCTGCGCGCGACCCACCCCGAGGTCCACGTCGTGGTGCTCACCCACGCCGACGACGACGCCGACCTCGCCGGCGCGGTGCGCGCGGGTGCGCGCGGCTACCTGCTCACCGACACGACGCCGGAGGAGCTCGTGGAGGCGATCCGCGCGGTGGCCGCGGGCAGCTCGCTGCTCTCGCCCGCGATGGCCGCCCGGCTGCTCGACGAGTTCGCGGTCCTCGTGCGCCGCAACGAGGCCCCGGCCGAGGGCGCCGGTGCGCTCTCCCGCCGCGAGCTGGAGGTGCTCACCCTCGTGGCGCAGGGCCTGAACAACCGGGCCATCGCCGAGACGCTGTTCATCAGCGAGAACACGGTGAAGAACCACGTGCGCAACATCCACGAGAAGCTCCAGGTGCACTCGCGGATGGAGGCGGTCGTGCGGGCGGTGCGCGAGGGCGTGCTCCAGATCGCCTGAGGCGCCGTCGGCCCTCGCGGATAGGTTCCCGCTCGTGACCGCCGCCACCACGTCCGCCTCGCTGTCCCTGGCGGAGGCCCGCACCCTCGTGCTGCACGCCCAGGGGCTGGTGCCGGGCGCCCTGCCGCTGCGGCCGGCCCAGGCCGCGCGCGCCGGGCTCGCCCGCCGCACCGCGGCGGCCGAGGCGACCTTGCGGCACCTCGGCGCGGTGCAGCTCGACACCGTGAGCGTGCTCGCGCGCAGCCACGAGCTCGTGCAGTACGCCCGCCTCGGGGCCGTCGGTCGGCAGGCCGTCGAGTCCGCGTACTGGGGCGGTGGCTCCGGGGCCGAGCACCCTGGGGAGGCGACGTCGTTCGAGTACTGGTCGCACGCGGCCAGCGTGCTGCCCATCGAGGAGTGGCCGCTGTTCGCGTTCCGCCGTCGCGCCTACAAGCGCCGAGGGTTCCACTGGCACGAGGAGCCCACCCGCGCGATCGGCGAGGTGCGCGCGGCGCTCGCCTCGGGCGGGCCGGTGATGACCTCGGACATCGGCGGCGCGAAGAAGGGCGCCGACTGGTGGGACTGGTCGGACACGAAGATCGCCGTGGAGTGGCTGCTGTTCCTCGGCGAGGTGGTGTGCGTGCGCCGGGTCGGGTGGCGTCGCGTGTACGACCTGGCGGAGCGGGCCGTTCCGCTGCGGCACCGCGAGCCGCAGCCGGGCTGGACCGACGACGAGGGCATCCCGGGGCCGAGCGACGAGGAGTGCGTGCGCGCCCTCCTGCAGCGCTCGGTGCGGGTGCTCGGCGTCGGGACGGTGGGCGACGTCGCCGACGTGCACCGGCTCGCGTCCGTGGCGCTGCCCCGGCCCTACCTCACCTCCCTCCTCGACTCGCTCGTGGAGGAGGGCTCGGTCAGCCGCGTGCAGGTCGAGGGGTGGAAGGGCCCGGTCTACGCCGACACCGCCCTGCTGCGCGCGCACGGTCACGAGGGCCTCGCCGGCCGCTCGCGCACCACGCTGCTCTCGCCGTTCGACTCGCTCGTGTGGCACCGCGGGCGCACGTCCCGGCTGTTCGGCTTCGACTACCAGATGGAGCTCTACGTGCCCCAGCACAAGCGGGTGCACGGCTACTTCACCATGCCGGTGCTGCACAACGGCCGGCTCGTGGCACGGGTGGACCCCAAGCGCACCGGCTCCACGCTGCACGCGCGGCAGGTCACGTTCGAGACCGGTCCCCGTGGCGGCGTGCCGGCGACGGCGGTGGCCGGCACGGCGGCGGCCCTGCGCGAGGCGGCGTCCTGGGTGGGGTGCGCCGAGGTCGTCGTCGACCGCGTGGTGCCGCACACCGCGCGCCTGGCGCTGCTCGACGCCCTGGCCTGAGGCGTCTCCGTCCCGCGGTGCTCGTCGTCGGCAGCGTCCTCGGCGGCGTGATGTGGCTCGTGGGCGGTCGTCCGCAGCGGCGGTAGCGTCGCGGACGTGACCCGCATCCTGCTCACCGGCATGTCCGGTACCGGCAAGTCCACGGTGCTGGGCGAGCTGGCGGCGCGGGGGCACCGCGTCGTCGACCTCGACGATCCGGGCTGGAGCCGGGAGGTCCCCACCGGGGACGGCGGCGTCGAGCAGGTGTGGGAGCTCGACCGTGTGGCGCGGCTGCTCGACGGCCACGGCGCGCACGGTGCTCACGCGGCTCACGATGACGGGCTGCTCGTGGTGGCCGGGTGCGCGGCCGACCAGGCCCGGTTCTACGACCGCTTCGAGGCGGTGGTGCTGCTCAGTGCTCCCGCGGAGGTGATGCTCGAGCGGATCGCCGCACGCCGCACCAACCCGTTCGGCCGGCTGCCGCAGGAGCGGGCCCGGATCCTGCGCGACCTCGCCGAGGTGGAGCCGCTGCTCCGCGCGACGTGTACCTGCGAGATCGACACGCGCCGGCCCGTGGCCGAGGTGGCGGACCTGGTGGAGGCGCTCGCGACCGGTGCGGGCTGAGCCACTCGCCCCGCCCCGGCTCCGGCCTCCTCGTGGCTGGCGCGCCCCGGCAGCCGGTCAGCCGGTGCGCAGGCCGAGCGCTCCGCCGGCCCAGCGGCCGAGCACCGCGGCCACCTCGTCGGCCAGGGCCGGGTCGCCGACGTCGGGCAGCGGGTGCACCTGCACCCGCGCGTGGCCGTCGTCCACCACCACGAGAGCCTCGCCCTCCGCGGTGCCGGTGGTGATCTCGCGCACCGCGAAGCCGAGCAGGTCGCCGCGCGCCCAGCCCTCCAGCCGGGCGCGGCGCAGCGCCGCGAGGTCGGCGCCGGGGTGCAGGGCGGCCAGCACGTCGTCGAGGTCGGCGCTCGCCGCGGGCCACGGGCGCAGCTGCCAGCGCCCCGCGACCAGCTCGGTCGGCTCCACCGGCGTCACACCGTCCCCTCGAACCAGGGACGTCGAGGGGTCACCGGCGCCCCGGGACGCGGCCGACGTCCTCGGGCAGCAGGCTGCCGACCCAGTGGTCCACGCGCTCGCCCCGCAGCTCGAGGCCGCGGCGCACCAGGCCCTCGACGACGTAGCCCGCGCCCTCGGCGACCCGTCGCGACGCGGTGTTGTCGCTGCGGGCGTACCAGCTGATGCGCGCGAGGCCGAGCGAGTCGAACGCCCAGTCCGAGGCCAGCCGCACGGCCCGGGTCATCAGGCCGCGCCCGCGGCCGGCGGGGGCGAGCCAGTAGCCGATCTCCGCGACGCCGCCGGGCTCGCCGTGCAGCTCGATCTCGTGCAGACCCACCAGTCCGAGGAGGAGCTCCGGCCGATCGTGGTCGCACACGGCGAACACCGCGTCGGTGGACTCCGCCCATCCCTGCGTGGCGATCGTGAGCAGCCGGCGTGCGTGCTCCTCGCCGTAGGGCGACGGCACCCGGGTGAAGCGCACGACGTCCGGCGTCCGCGCACCCTCGATCAGGGCGGGGACGTCGGCCTCGCCGGGCTCGCGCAGCAGCACGACGCCGTCGGTGAGGTCGCGGCGGGGCGGGAACGTCGCGGCGGGCGGGCTCGTCGTCATGGGTGACATTGCAGCGCACGGCAGGTGCCGGGCGCGCCCGGGTTGCGGACCGCGGCGGTGCCGTCGCGGCCTCGGGGGCGAGCGGTTCGGCGTCCTGTCCGTGCGTCGGGCTGGCGGTGTTCCGTGACCGAATGGTTACCATGCTCCGGTGGCGGGTCCCCCCGCCCGCTCCGTCGCGCGCCCGCTGCGGGCCGCAACGCCTCAGACAAGGACGTACCTGGTGTCGCTCCTCGACAAGATCCTGCGTGCCGGCGAGGGCCGGTTGCTCAAGAAGCTGGAGTCCATCGCGGTCCAGGTCAACGCCCTGGAGGACGACTTCGTCGACCTCACCGACGCCGAGCTGCGGGCCAAGACCGAGGAGTACCGCGCCCGCTACGCCGACGGCGAGACGCTCGACGACCTCCTCCCGGAGGCGTTCGCGACCGTGCGCGAGGCCGCCAAGCGGACGCTCGGGCAGCGGCACTACGACGTCCAGGTCATGGGTGGCGCGGCCCTGCACCTCGGCAACATCGCCGAGATGAAGACCGGTGAGGGCAAGACCCTCGTGTCCACGCTGCCCGCCTACCTCAACGCGCTCTCCGGCGACGGCGTCCACGTCGTGACGGTCAACGACTACCTCGCCGAGCGCGACGCCGAGTGGATGGGCCGGGTGCACCGGTTCCTGGGGCTGAGCGTCGGCGTCATCCTCGCCAACATGCCGCCGCCCCAGCGCAAGGTCGCCTACGACTGCGACATCACCTACGGCACCAACAACGAGTTCGGCTTCGACTACCTGCGCGACAACATGGCGTGGTCGATCGAGGAGCGCGTGCAGCGCGGCCACAACTTCGCGATCGTCGACGAGACCGACTCGATCCTCATCGACGAGGCCCGCACGCCGCTCATCATCAGCGGCCCGGCCGACGCCGCCACCAAGTGGTACACCGAGTTCGCCCGGCTCGTCCCGCGGCTCAAGCGCGGCGACGAGGAGAAGGGCATCGACGGCGACTACGAGGTCGACGAGAAGAAGCGCACCGTCGGCATCCTCGAGAGCGGCGTCGAGAAGGTCGAGGACTGGCTCGGCATCGACAACCTCTACGAGTCGGTGAACACCCCGCTGGTCGGCTACCTCAACAACGCGCTGCGCGCCAAGGAGCTGTTCAAGCGCGACAAGGACTACGTCGTCCTCAACGGCGAGGTGCTCATCGTCGACGAGCACACCGGCCGCATCCTCGCGGGCCGCCGCTACAACGAGGGCATGCACCAGGCGATCGAGGCCAAGGAGGGGGTGGAGATCAAGCAGGAGAACCAGACCCTCGCCACGATCACCCTCCAGAACTACTTCCGCCTCTACACCAAGCTCTCCGGCATGACCGGCACGGCGATGACCGAGGCCGCGGAGTTCGACCAGATCTACAAGCTCGGCGTCATCCCGATCCCCACCAACCGCCCGCTCGCCCGCGCGGACGAGGCCGACCTCGTCTACCGCACGGAGGCCGCGAAGCTCAACGCCGTCGTCGACGACATCGCGCTGCGGCACGAGAAGGGCCAGCCGGTGCTGGTCGGCACGACGTCGGTGGAGAAGTCCGAGAACCTGTCGGCGCTGCTGCGCAAGCGCGGCGTGCCGCACGAGGTCCTCAACGCGAAGTTCCACGAGCGCGAGGCCGCGATCGTCGCGCAGGCCGGCCGCAAGGGCGCCGTCACCGTCGCGACCAACATGGCCGGTCGAGGCACCGACATCATGCTCGGCGGCAACTCCGAGTTCATGGCCGCCGCCGAGCTCGCGCAGAAGGAGCTCAGCCCGGTCGACACCCCGGAGGAGTACGAGGCCGAGTGGCCGGCGGCGCTCGAGCGCGCGCGCAAGAGCGTCGCGGCCGAGCACGAGGAGGTCACCGGTCTCGGCGGCCTCTACGTGCTGGGCACCGAGCGCCACGAGTCACGGCGCATCGACAACCAGCTGCGCGGCCGCTCCGGCCGCCAGGGCGACCCGGGCGAGTCGCGCTTCTACCTCTCGCTCGAGGACGACCTGATGCGGCTGTTCAAGGCCGACATCGTCGACGCCTTCCTGCGCCGCTTCAACGTGCCGGACGACGTCCCGATCGAGGCGAAGATGGTCAGCAACGCCATCCGCTCGGCGCAGACGCAGGTCGAGGCGCAGAACTTCGAGATCCGCAAGAACGTCCTCAAGTACGACGAGGTGATGAACCGCCAGCGCGTCGTCGTCTACGAGGAGCGCCGTCGGGTGCTCGAGGGCGAGGACCTCCAGGAGCAGGTGCGCGGCTTCCTCGACGACACCGTCGAGGGCTACGTGCTCGCCGAGACCGGCGAGGGCTACCCGGAGGACTGGGACCTCGACCGGCTCTGGGACGCCCTGCGCACCCTCTACCCGGTGAGCCTCACGCCCGACGACGTCGTCGACGCCGGCGGCGGCGGCAAGGCCGGTCTCACGCAGGACTTCCTCGTCGGCGAGCTCCAGGACGACGCGCACGCGGCCTACGACGCCCGTGAGCAGTCGCTCACCCCCGACGTGATGCGCGAGCTCGAGCGCCGCGTGGTGCTCTCGGTGCTCGACCGCAAGTGGCGCGAGCACCTCTACGAGATGGACTACCTCCAGGAGGGCATCGGCCTGCGGGCCATGGCCCAGAAGGATCCGCTCGTCGAGTACCAGCGCGAGGGCTACGAGCTGTTCAACGCGATGATGGACTCCATCAAGGAGGAGTCGATCGGCTACCTGTTCAACGTCGAGGTGCAGGTCGAGGAGCCCATTCCCGGGATCGAGCTCACCCCGCAGGCCGCCCCGATGCTCTCCGCCGCGGTGGCCGAGCAGGCGCAGCCCGCCGAGGCGGCCGAGGAGGAGCGCGAGGTCCAGCCCGTCGGCTCGCCGGCCATCAGCGCGAAGGGCCTCGGGCCGCAGCGCCCGCAGCGCCTGGAGTACTCCGCGCCCACGGTCGACGGCGAGGGCGGCGTGGTGCACGCGGCGGAGGAGGTCGACGACGTGCCCGACGTGTCGTCCGACGCGCCGCGCGCCGAGCGTCGCCGGGCCGAGCGCGCGGCGCGCAAGCGCGACTCGCGCAAGCGCTGATCGACCGGGCGCGCGCCTCGGGGCGCCGCAGCACGTGACGACGAGGGGACGGCCACGGTCGTCCCCTCGTCGCGTCCGGCGCAGATCGTCGCTCCCCGGCCCGGCCGGTCGGCCCCGCCCTCAGAGCACGGCGAGGCGGGTGACGCGCCAGCGGCCGTCCCAGCCCTCGAGCCGCACCGCGACGGCGCGGGCGCGGCGTCCGCCCACCACGACCGCGGTCGCCTCCACCACGCCGTCGGCCGGCTCGAACACGTGCGTGCTGCTCACGGTGCGCCGCACCCGTCCCGGGCCGGCCGGACGGGCCGGTGGCGACGCCGCGAGGTGCAGCCCGAGGTCGGCGTAGACCTCGGGGGACAGCCACCGCGCGAGCTGGTGGCGCGGTCGCTCGTGGGCGAGCACCTCGACCACGGCCTGCACCAGCTGCGCGGTCCAGGGCGCCGGGTCGGGCAGCTCGCTGCGCGCGGTGGGCACCGCGGCGACGGCCGGGTCGGTGTCGTCCCAGCCGACCTCACGGGCGACCAGGCGCAGCTCGGCGAGCGGCGCCGGCACCGCGGGCCGGTCGTCGAGGGTCCACTCGAGCGCGAGCGTCCCCTGCACGGCGGCGGGGCGGGTGCGCACGGTGCGGGTGAGGGACCGGGCGGGACGGACGAGGGGGAGGGCCCGCGCCTCGGCGCGGGGGTCGGGCTGGGACATGGCTCACCGTCGGTCGGGATCGAGGGACGTGGCCCGATCGGCTGCGCTGCCGTGCGGGCCGGGGCGGGGGTGCGTCCGCCTCGGCGTCCCTGCCGAGGGGAGGTCGGGGGCCACCAGGCGCGTGCCCGGCAGCAGCAGCGAGGGGTCCGGCCCGATGACGGCGCGGTTGGCGGCGTACCACTGCGGCCACGCGCGGGCGACGGCGGCGTTGCCCGCGCCGGGCGGGAGGTGGCGGCGCGCGATGTCCCACAACGTGTCGCCGCGCACGACGACGTACGGCGCGGGCGAGGTGCCGGGTGCGCCGGCCGTACGGGCGACGGGGCGGGCGACGACGTCGGCGCCGGGTCGGGCGTGGCCGGTCGAGACGCCCGGGGTGCGCGTCCCGTGCGCCGCCGCCTCGCCCGACGGGACTGCCACGGGTCGCGGCGCCTCGCTGGTGACGGGTGCCGCGGCCGCGCCGGCGGCGACCGGTGCGGCCACCTGCGCCGAGGCGCCGAGCCCCATCACGACGGCGAGGGCACGGCGGGCGAGGCCCGGCCGCAGCGCGTCCGCCACGCGGCGGGCGGCCCGGCCCGCCCGGCCGGGGAGTGCCGCCAGTGCGGCGGCGGCCCCCGCGAGCAGCGGTCGCATCACCAGCAGGGCAGCGACGACGAGCACGCCGACCACGAGCGGATCGGGCCCGTCCGCGCCGAGAGCGCGATCGAGCACCTGCGTCCAGGCTCGTGCCCCCAGCATGCGCATACCTCCGGATACTTTCGTTTGCTTGCGTTTGCCTATGACAGACCACGACAACCCGGCCTGTCAACCCTCGCGGCCGGGACGAGCGCAGAGGGCGTCGGAGCCGTGGCCAGCCACACGGCGAGGACAGCGGGACACGGGCGGGTCGCGTCGGCCGGGTGGGCAGACGGCGCACCGCCCGCGGGTCCGGCTGCATGAGTTCCGGGCAGCGCTCGCGCTCAGAGCCCGTGTGCCGACGAGGTGAGACGGCACCGGCGACGGGCGCGACCTACGTGGGAAGCAAGCCGTGGGGACGACCCTCGGCGAGTCCCTCCTTGCGGTGGTGGCGCCAGCTGAGCCACACGCCGACGGCCATCAGCGCGGCGACGTCCACGAAGCCCAGGATGGACGCCCAGGGCAGTTCGATGTCTGCTGCCTCGAGGTTGGCGAAGAGGCTCCCCATCGGCGTGAGCAACGGCCACAGCACCAGGACGTTCCGGACGATCGCGAAGGCGATGGAGTAGACGACGCCCAGGCCCGTGAGGAAGGCGATCTCCGACCAGCCCATGCCGTAGCCGACGTGGTACAGCCCGTAGGCGACTGCGGCCACGGAGACGCCGACCACCGGCCCGAAGCGGGCGGACAGCCGGCTCTGGACGAATCCGCGGAAGAAGACCGACTCGAACATGCCGACCACGAGCGCCATGACGAGCAACGGGACCCAGTCCTGCGCGGCAGGCAGGTCATAGCCCCACAACGTCAGGGCGAACTGGACGGAGGCGAACAGCAGACCGAGCAGCACGGTGGGACGCCAGTTGTCGAGGCGCAGACCGACTGCGCTCAACGGCCGATGGGAGACCCAGGTCTCGTAGTAGACCGGACCCAGGACCCCCAGCAGCAGCACGGCGGCGAAGCACAGGAACAGGCCCGCCACATGATCCGTGCCGAATCCGACGAACGCTGCGCGCATGAGGGCGACCACCACGACGTACATCGCCGCCATGACGATGAGCTCTCGATCACCGCGCGCGCCGCTCGCGTGCCCCGTCCTCAGCTGGGGGAAGGCCGCCAGGACAGCGGCACTCGCCGCCACGGCCACCGTGTAGCGCCACTCGGTCACCACCGCGAGCAGCAGAAGGGCGAGGACCACCCACGCGGACCACACGACTGCCGGCGCACGGGAACGAAGCACATCGGGCATGACGAGCCGCCTCCCGCCCGACGCTAGTCCTGCCGCGGCAGCCGACGCGCGGCGAGGATGGTGGGCCGCTGTCCCACGCGGAACTCCGGAAGCCCTTCGCGGGAGGGCAGGAACGGGCGCCGTCAGCGGTCGTCCTTGAGGAGGCTGAACGCGCTCTCCTCCTCCTGCGCGTTGTGCAGCCGGAGCACGGCGTGCAGCGTGTAGAGCGCGCGGCGCAGCTCCACGACGTCGTCGACGGTGGCCGGCCCGGGCCCGATCTCGGCCAGCAGCCGGCGCAGCCGGGTCACCTGGTGCTCGATCTCGGCGTGGGTGCGCGAGAGCGCGCCGGTGGGGTCCGGGCCGCCGAGCGCCCGGGCGACGACGGGCAGCAGCAGCTGCTCCTCGCGGCGCTCGTGCGGCACCAGCTCGTCGTCGAGGCGCTTGGCGAGCGCACCGACCGCCACCAGGTCGCAGGCGTCCTCGTGCAGGGCGTCGGCCGTCGTGCCGAGCTCGTCCACCAGCGCGCGCACCGCCAGGTGCTCGCGGTGCAGCTCGCCGGCCACCTCGGCGTCGCGCTCCGGCAGCTCCACGGTGTGCACGCGCGAGGGGAGCAGCCCGGTGAGGGCGATTGCGATGGCGAGCACGTCGATGCCTTCCTGGACGACGGCGCCCGCCGTCGGCGCGAGCAGGCCCACGGCCGCGGCGAGCATGCCCACCAGCGCCAGGCTCATCCCGACGACCGCGGCCGCCAGCGCGATGCGCCGCGACCGGCGCGCGATGAGGATCGCGTCGCCGAGCGCGTCGATGCGGTCCACGGTGAGCACGACGTCGGCCGTCTGCGACGCCGCCGACGATCCGCGCGAGGCGAGCGCGACGCCCACCGACGCCGCCGCCATCGACGGCGCGTCGTTCACGCCGTCCCCCGCCATGATCGTGGGGCCGAACGCGGACTCCTCCTCGACCACGTGCACCTTCGACGCCGGGTCCTGCTCGGCGTACACGGTGTCGACGCCGACCAGGCGGCCGACGGTCTCCGCGATGTCCGAGCGGTCGCCGCTGACGAGCACCACGCGGTCGATGCCCGCCAGGCGCATACGGCGGATCATGCGGGTGGCATCCGGGCGGATCGGGTCCTCGAGCACCAGCGCGCCGACCGCTGTGCCGTCGACGCCGACGTACACGGTCGTCGAGCCGTCGAGCGAGGCGTGCCGGCGCACCTGGCGCACCCACACGGGCGCCGACTCCGGGACGACCCACGACTCCTTGCCCACCCGCACGAGCGAGCCGTCGATGCGGCCCTCGATGCCGTAGCCGGGCACCTCCCGCACGTCGGAGGGCCGCACGAGCTCGACGTCGCGGCGGCGCGCGGCGGCGACGACGGCGGCCGCGACCACGTGCGGCGAGAGCTGGTCGAGCGACGCTGCGAGCCGGAGCACCTCGTCGGTGTCGTGCGCGGGATCCGCCGTCACGGAGGTGACGGTCGGCCGGCCGCTGGTGAGCGTGCCGGTCTTGTCGAGCAGCAGCACCCGTCCGGACCCGAGGCTCTCCAGCGCCGCGCCGCCCTTCACGACCACACCGGCGGTCGCCACGCGCGAGAGGCCGGCCATCACGGCGATCGGCGCCGCCAGCAGCAGGGGGCACGGCGTCGCGATCACGAGCACCGCCACGGCGCGCACCGGGTCGCCGGACACCCACCACGCCAGGCCCGCGACCGCGAGCGCGAGGGGGACGAAGTACGCCGCCACGCGGTCGGCCACGCGCACGAACGGCGCGCTCGCGGCCCCCGCCTGCTCCACGAGCCGCACGACCTCGGCGTAGGTGGACTCCGCCGACGTGGTGGTGGCCATGAGCTCCACCGGGCCGCCGGCGTTGACGACGCCGCTGCGCACGCGCTCGTCGGTGGCGCGCTCGACCGGGAGCGGCTCGCCGGTGAGCGCGGACTCGTCGAACACGCCCGGCCCGAGCAGCCGCCCGTCGACCGGCGTCACCTCGCCGGGGCCGACTGTCACGACGTCGCCGACCGCGACCTGCTCGCACGGCACCACGCTCAGCCGCCCGTCGCGCACCACCCGCGCGGTGCGCGGGGCGCGGTCGGTGAGCAGGGTGAGCTCGCGGGCCGCCCGGGCCTGGGCCCGGGCCTCGAGCAGCTGGCCGGTCGCGAGCATGAGCGCGACGACGGCGGCCGCGATCAGCTCGCCGACGACGAGGGCACCGACGAGGGCCAGCAGCGCCAGGACGTCGACCGACGCCCGCCGCTCGCGCGCGGCCCGCCACAGCGAGACCGTCGACAGCACGAGGCCCACGACCGTGGCGCCCAGCAGCATCACGTCAGCCGCGGTCGACGCCCCGAGGGCCAGGAGCACGAGCCCCGCGCCGAGGCCGAGCAGGCAGGCCAGCAGCGCCGTCCACGGACCGGCCACGGCACGCATCGCGACCACCCCTGCTCCCTGTCCGCGACCGGGTCGCCGGCCGTCGGACATCCGGTCTTCGAGCGTAGGACGGCACCCCCGCACGTGGCTCCTCGACCGTTGCGGCACGAGTCACATCGAGCGCCCGGGCCCGTCGTCGAGTGGCATGACGACGCGTCGCAGCGGGAGGGTGGATCCGGCTGGCCGGCGTGCCTGGTGGGCCGCCGGTCCGCCGGATCCGAGGTGGACATGTCCGTCGTGCGGACGAGAACCCCTGCGGGGCAGGGGGCGTCCTCGCCCACGCCCCCCGTCCTGGTGACCCGGGGCGCCGCCGCGGTGCCGCTGTCGCTGCTGCTCGCGGCCGCCGCGCTGGTCGCTGGCGTCGGCACCGTGCTCGATCCCGGGATCCTGCGCGGTCCGGCCGTCATGAACGGGTCCGCGCGCGGCACGGCGCTGGTGATGGTGGTGCTCGCCGTTCCGCTGCTGCTCGTCGCGATGGCGCTCGCGCGCCGCGGCTCGGTGCGTGCCGTGCCGATCTGGCTCGGTGCGGTGGCCTACCTCGCCTACAACGCCGTGATGCTCCTGCTCGGGACGCCGTTCAACGTGCTGTTCCTCGCCTACGACGCCACCCTCGGGCTGGCGGTGTGGACGGCCATCACGCTGCTGCACCGGGTCGACGTCGGCGCGTACGCCGACCGGGTGACCGCACGCGTCAGGCGCCGCCCGGTCGCACTGTTCCTGTGGGTCGTCGTCGCCCTGAACTCCCTGGCGTGGCTGGGCGGCATCGTGGCCGGCATGCGCTCGGGCTACCCGCCGGAGTTCCTCGTGGGCACGGGGCTCACCACGCTGCCCACGTACGTGCAGGACCTCGCGTTCTGGCTCCCGCTGGCCGCCGTGACCGGGGGGTGGCTGTGGTCGGCGCGCCCGTGGGGCGACCTGCTGGCGCCGGCCCTG
This sequence comes from Frankiales bacterium, assembly GCA_016125335.1. Lineage (NCBI taxonomy): Bacteria > Bacillati > Actinomycetota > Actinomycetes > Frankiales > Frankiales bacterium. The sequence continues at coordinate 41,755 of WGLY01000010.1, read as the reverse complement.
CTGGTCTACTTCGCGCTCGAAGGCGTCGGGGTGGCCGTCGACCAGGCCTGGGGCCGGGTCGCCGACCCGGTGTCGACCGTGGTCGCGCCGCAGCTCGCGCCGGCGTTCGTCGGCCTCGCCGTGGCGTGCGCCCTGGGCGCCGCGCACCTGCTCGCCCACGTCCGGTCGGCCGGCACCGAGCCCGACGTCGCGTCGTCCGTCTGACGCAGTGCGTCGGCGCTCGGCGGGCGACGTGGGCCGTGGCGGGCCGACCATGACGGGGGAGGTGTCATGGGCGAGCCGTACCCGGACCTGGTCGCGGCCCTCGAGGCCGACCTGGCCGCGCTGTCCGCCGCGGACGCCGACCTCGAGCGCGACGCCGAGGCCGCCGAGCGCACCCGCATCGAGCGCGGCGAGATCACCCTGCGCGACCGGATGCGCGGCGCGCGGGGTCGCGTGGAGGTGGCCACGCGCGGGGGCGGCGTCCACTCCGGGCGGGTGGGCGACGTCGGCGTCGACTGGGTGCTCGTGGAGCACGTGCCCCGCGGCCAGCACGCCGTGACGGCCGAGCACCTCGTGCTGCTCGACGCCGTCCTCGCCGTCCGCGGCCTCGGCCGCACGGTGCTGCCGCACCGCTCGGCGGTGCCCGAGCGCTCGGTGCGCTCGGTGCTGCGCGGCTGGTGCCGCGACCGCTCGGAGGTGTCGGTGCTGCTGGTCGACGGCTCGGTCACCACCGGCCTGGCGTCCGCGACGTTCGCCGACCACCTCGAGCTGTCCACGGGAGGCGGCGCCACCGTCGCCCTGCCGCTGCCGGCGATCGCCGTCGTCAGCCGCTGACCCCGGCCGGGCCCCGCGTTACATGTCGAAAGCGCGGAAACTGGCTGGTTTTCCGCGCTTTCGACGTGTAACGACGGGGCCGGGTCAGGTGAGGTCGTCGGGGGTGGCGTCCTTGACGAGGGGGTTCTCGCGGACGAAGTCGCGGGTCTCGGCGTACATGCGCGCGATGTAGTCCTCGAGCCGGCTGGCCTCCACCCGCCACTGGCCGCGGCCGCCGACCTTGATCGCCTCGAGGTCGCCGCTGCGCACGAGGGCGTAGGCCTGGGACGCCGAGATGTTCAGCGTCTCCGCCACGTCGGCGAGGGTGAGGAACCGGGGGGCCACCCCGGCATCCTCGCATCGGCCGACGACCAGGTGGGTGACCGCGGCGTGCGTGTGGACGGCGCGGCCCCGAGTCTGGAGCCATGGCCGCCCCCGCGAGCCCTCCGGCGCGACGTCTCCGCGCCGGCCGGCACGACCTGCGTCTCGCCCTCGGCATCGCACTGGTGGTGGTCGCCGTCGTGGCGGGCGCCCGCCTGATCGGCGCCGCCGACGACCGCGTCACCGTGTGGTCGCTGCGCTCCTCGCTCGCCGCCGGCACCACGTTGCGCGCGGACGACCTCGTGGCCGTCCCGGTGGGCGCCGACTCCCTCGACGCCTACGTCCCGCAGGCCACCGACGTCGCCGGCGCGGTGCTCACCCGCGACGTCGGCCCCGGCGAGCTGCTGCCGGCCGCGGCCCTCGGCCCGTCCGACGCCGCGCGACGGCTGGTCACCGTCCCGGTCGACCCGCTGCACGCGCCGCCCGGTCTCGTCCGCGGCGAGCGCGTCGACGTGTACGTCTCCCCGCGCGACGGCACCTCCCTCGCGGCCGGCGGCGTCGCCGTCCTGCCCTCGCTGGTGCTGGCCGGCGCGCTCGTCGCCGACCCCGGGTCGGTCGACCCGGCCGGCGTGGGCACGCAGGTCGGCGTGGTGCTCGACGTCGCCGCAGCCGACGCCGACCGCGCCGTGGCCGCGGCCCGCGGGGGCGACGTCGACCTCGTCCGCGTCGGCACGGGCGGCTGAGGTGGCCGCCGCAGGAGCCCTGCTCGTGCTGCTCGGGCCCTCGGAGTGGGAGGGCCCGCTCGTCGCCGGCCTCGCGCACCCCGCGAGCCGCGTGGTGATCGAGCGCCGCTGCCTCGACACCGCCGACCTGCTCGCCACGGCGGAGGCGGGCCGGGGCAACGTCGCCGTGGTCGGCGCCGACGCGCCGCGGCTGGACGCCGACGTCGTGGCGCGGGTGCGCTCCTTCGGCGTCAGCGTCATCGGTGTGGTGGGACCGGGCCAGGACGAGGCGGCGCAGCGGCTCGCTCGATGGGGCGCGGACACCGTGGTGGCGGTCGATCCCGGCGAGCTCGGCCCCGCCGTGGCCGCCATCGCCGCCGCCGCGGCCCGGGCGGCGTCCGGCGAGACGGCCGAGGTCGTCGCGCTGCCCGTCCCGGACGACGACGCCGGCGCCGGCCGGGTGCTCGCCGTCTGGGGGCCCGCCGGTGCGCCGGGTCGCACGTCCGTGGCGATCGCGGTGGCCGACGAGGCCGCCCGCGCGGGCCTGGAGGCGCTGGTCGTCGACGCCGACACCTGGGCGCCGTCGGTCACCGTGCTGCTGGGCGTCGTCGACGACGGCGCCGGCCTCGCCTCGGCCTGCCGCCGCGCCCTGGCCGGCACGCTGGACGCCGGCACGCTGGCGGCGCTCGCGCGCCAGGTGCGCCCCGGCCTGCGCGTGCTCCCGGGCCTGCCGCGGTCCGGCCGGTGGAACGAGGTGCGCGCCGCGGCGCTCACCGAGGTGGTCCGGGTGGCGCGATCGGTCGCCGACCTCGTCGTGGTCGACTGCGGCTTCAGCCTGGAGTCCGACGAGGACCTCGTGTTCGACACCGACGCGCCGCGGCGCAACGGCGCGACGTTCGCCGCGCTCGAGTCCGCCGACCTCGTGCTCGCGGTGGGGCTGGCCGACCCGGTCGGCCTCGTGCGCCTGGTCAACGGCCTGAGCGAGCTCGCCGAGGTCGTGCCCGGTGCCGACCGCCGCGTGGTGGTCACGCGACTCCGCGAGTCGCTCGTGGGCCGGCGCGGTGCGGCGTCGGTGGCCGAGGCGCTGCACGTGCACGCCGGCCTCGACGCGCTGTGGTGCGTGCCCGACGACCGCGCCGCCTACGACGCCGCCCTGCGGGCCGGCCGGACCCTCGCGGACGTCTCGCCGTCGTCGCCCGCGCGCGTGGTGCTGCGCGGCATCACCCGCGAGCTCATGCGCGATCTCGACCTGCGCGGCGACGCCGTGCCCGCCGCGGCCGGCGCTCAGCGCGCGCGGTAGCCCTTGAGCACCGACCGGGCGACGGTGCGCACGTGCACCTCGTCCGGGCCGTCGACGATGCGCAGGGTGCGCGCGAAGGCGTACATCTGGGCCAGGGGCGTGTCGCCGCTGACGCCGGCACCGCCGTGCACCTGGATCGCGCGGTCGAGCACCTCGCACGCGACGCGCGGGGCCACCACCTTGATCGCCGACACCTGACGCCGGGTCTCGGGGTCGCCGGGGCCCTTGGTGTCGATGAGCCACGCGGCCTGGAGGACGAGCAGCCGAGCCTGGTCGATGGCCATGCGCGACTCGGCGATGCGCTCCTGCCACACGCCCTGCGCGGCCACCGGCTTGCCGAACGCCGTGCGCTCCGAGGCGCGGCGGATCAGCGTGTCGAGCGCGCGCTCGGCCATGCCGATCGCACGCATGCAGTGGTGCACGCGGCCCGGGCCGAGGCGCGCCTGCGCGATGAGGAAGCCGTCGCCCTCCTGGGCGAGCACGTTCGAGACAGGCACCCGCACCTGCTCGTAGAGGATCTCGCCGTGGCCGTGCTGGTCGTGGTAGCCGAACACCGACAGGTCGCGCACCACCGTGACGCCGGGGGTGTCCATCGGCACGAGCACCATCGACTGACGGCGGTACGGCTCGGCGTCCGGGTCGGTCTGCCCCATCACGACAAGGATCTGGCAGCGCGGGTCGAGCGCCCCGGTGGTCCACCACTTGCGCCCGTTGATGACGTACTCGTCGCCGTCCCTAACGATCGACGTCGCGATGTTGGTGGCGTCGCTGCTCGCGACGTCCGGCTCGGTCATCGAGAAGCCGGAGCGGATCTCGCCCTCGAGCAGCGGGGCGAGCCAGCGCTGCTTCTGCTCCTCGGTGCCGAACATGTGCAGCACCTCCATGTTGCCGGTGTCCGGCGCGGCGCAGTTGAGCGCCTCCGGGGCGAGGTCCGGCGACCAGCCGGTCACCTCGGCGAGGCCGGCGTAGTCGAGCACGCTGAGGCCTGACTCCGACGGGAGGAACAGGTTCCACAGCCCGCGCGAGCGCGCCGCGTGCTTGAGGTCCTCCACCACCGGCGGGAGGTCGTGCTCGCGGCCCTCGGCCGCGAGGCGCTCGCGCTGCGCGGCGTAGACCGGCTCGGCCGGGTGCACGTGCGAGGCCATGAACGACTCGAGCTCGGCGCGCAGCTCCTGCGCGCGGGGCGACGGGGTGAGGTCCATGGGCCGATCCCACCACGCCGTCCTCCCCGGTGGCGTGCCGGTCGCCCCCCGGCGCCGGGCCGTCATCCGCCGGGGACGCCCGGGCCGTAGGGTCGGGCGGGTGAGCGACCTGGTCGACGTCGCGGGCCTCGAGCGCTGGCTCGTCGAGCGCGCCCTGCTGCCGGGCGACGGCGTCCTCACCATCGAGCCCCTCGGCGAGGGGCACTCGAACCTCACGTTCTCCCTGCGCCGCGACGGTGCGGAGCTGGTGCTGCGGCGCCCGCCGCGCGGGCCGCTGCTGCCCACGGCGCACGACGTCGTCCGCGAGGTGCGCGTGATGGGGCTGCTCGCCGTGAGCGGCTTCGACCGGCTGCCCGCGGTGGTGGGGCTGTGCGAGGACGACTCCGTCATCGGCGCGCCGTTCTACGTCATGCAGCGGGCTCCGGGCGTCGTGATCCGCGACTCCCTGCCCGGGTTCCTCGCCGGCGACGAGGCCCGCGGTGCGCGCCGCGACCTCGGGCTGGGCCTGGCGCGCACGCTGGGCGACATCCACCGCGCCCCGTGGCAGCCCTTCGTCGACGCCGGCATCGGGCGGCCCGGCGGCTACCTCGAGCGCCAGCTGCGCCGCTGGGTGGGGCAGCGCGAGGGGATCCAGGCCGCGGTCGCCGCCGCGGGCGGGGAGGCCCGTGCGCTGCCGGACTACGACCTCGTGCGCGACTGGCTGCGCGCGCACCTGCCGGCCGAGGCCGAGCCGGCCGTGGTGCACGGCGACTACAAGCTCGACAACGTCATCGTGGAGCCCGTGCCGGCGGCGGCCGGGGCGCCGGCGTCGGCCCGCATCACCGCGGTGGTCGACTGGGAGATGGCCACGGTGGGCGACCCGCGCGCCGACCTCGGCTACCTGCTCTCGTTCTGGCCCGAGCCGGGGGAGTCGGTGCCGCTGGCCGAGCTCGTCACGGTGACCGACGGCTTCCCCACCCGCGACGAGCTCGTGCGCGAGTGGGAGGCGGCCACCGGCCGCTCGGCGGGCGACACGCGCTGGTTCGTGGCGCTCGCGATCTGGAAGCTGGCGATCCTGCTCGAGGCCAGCTACCACCGATGGCTGGCCGGGATGGCGGACGACCCGTTCTTCGCCCGGCTCGAGGACGGGGTCCCGGCGCTGCTGGCCCGGGCCCGGGAGGTGTGCGGTGCCTGACCCGACGTTGAGCGCGCTGGTAGTCGACTGGGGCGGGGTGCTCACCGGCGACATGCGCCAGGCGGTGAGGTCCTGGGCCGAGGCGGACGGCGTCGACCTCGACGCCTGGATCGCCACGATGCGCGACTGGTTCGGCGACCAGGGGGCGGCCGAGGCCCGGTTCAACCCGGTGCACGCCCTGGAGCGCGGCGAGCTGACGGTGCCGGAGTTCGACGTCCGGCTCGCCGAGGCGCTCTCGCGCCGGTCCGGCCGCACCTACGAGCCGGAGGGGCTGCTCACCCGGCTGTTCGAGCACTTCGAGCACGCACCGGACATGGCCGGACTCGTGCGCCGCGCCCACGAGAGCGGGCTGCGCACCGCGCTGCTGTCGAACTCGTGGGGCAACGACTACCCGCGCGACGGCTGGGACGACATGTTCGACGTCGTGGTCATCTCCGGCGAGGTCGGCATGCGCAAGCCCGAGGCGCGCATCTTCGAGCACACCGTGGACCTGCTGGGCGTGGCCGCCGGGGAGTGCGTGTTCGTCGACGACCTCGCGCACAACGTGGAGGCCGCCGTGGCCGCCGGGATGGTCGGCGTCCAGCACCGCAGCTACGACGAGACCCGGCGCGAGCTCGAGGTGCTGTTCGGGCGGCCCCTGGCCTGACCGCGGCCGCCCCGGCGGAGACGGCGGGGGACCGGCCTTGCGGACGCTCGGCGAGGGCCGCGATCCCCGTGGCACGATGGGCGAGCGGGGTGCGAGCGTCGTCGCCGGCTCCGGACCAGGCCCCGACCGGACCGAGGAGGCGCGATGGCCGACCGGCTCAGCCCCCTCGACGCGTCGTTCCTCTACCTCGAGGAGCACACCACCCCGATGCACGTCGGCGGGGTCGTGCTGTTCCAGGCGCCGGAGGACGGCTTCGACCACGAGCGCCTGGTCACCCTCATCGAGGAGCGCATCGCGCTCGTGCCGCGCTACCGCCAGAAGGTGCGTCAGGTGCCGGGGCGCATCGCCAACCCGGTGTGGGTCGACGACGAGGACTTCGACGTCGCCTACCACGTGCGCCGCTCCGCCCTGCCGCGGCCGGGCACCGACGCGCAGCTGCGCGAGCTGGTGGGCCGCATCATGGCGCGCCCGCTCGACCGCAACCGCCCGCTCTGGGAGATGTACCTCGTCGAGGGCCTGTCCGGCGGCCGGTTCGCGATCCTCACCAAGACCCACCACGCGATGGTCGACGGCGCCGGCGCGATCGACATCGGCCAGGTGATCCTCGACGTCACCCCGGAGCCGCAGCGCCCCGCGGCCACGGCCTGGGTGCCGGAGCCTGCTCCGAGCGACGTCGAGCTGGTGGCCGAGGCGGTCTCCGAGGTGCTGCGCAGCCCGGGCGCGGCGATCGACGCCGTGCGCTCGAGCGCGGTCGACGTGCGCGAGACGGTCAACCGCCTCGGCCGGCGGGCCGCGGGCGTGGCCGCGGCGGCCATGACGATCGCCCGCCCGCCCTCGGCCAACCCGCTCAACGCGCCGATCGGCGAGGCGCGCCGCTTCGGGATGACCTCGATGCGGCTCGACGACCTCAAGACCATCCGCCGCGCGCACGGCGGCACCATCAACGACGTCGTGCTCGCGATCGTCGCCGGCGCACTTCGCGAGTGGCTCATGACGCGCGGCGAGTCCGTGTCGTCGCGCAGCTCCGTGCGTGCGCTCGTGCCGGTGAGCGTGCGCGTGGGCGAGGAGGGCTCCGGCAACCACATCGCGGCGTTCCTCGTCGACCTGCCCGTGGGCGAGCCGCAGGCCGTGGTGCGCCTGCACCGCGTCACCTACGAGATGGAGCAGCTCAAGTCCACCGGGCAGATGGTGGGCGCGCAGGCGCTGGTGGGCATCGCCGGCTTCGCCCCGCCCACGCTGCACGCGGCCGCCGCCCGCACCGCCAACGACTGGTCGCGGCGCATGTTCAACCTCGTGGTCACCAACGTGCCCGGCCCGCAGTTCCCGCTCTACGCCGGCGGCGCGCTGATGCTCGGCGCCTACCCGGTCGTGCCGCTGGCCAAGGGGCAGGCCGTCTCGATCGGGCTCACGTCGTACCACGGCGGCGTCTACTTCGGCCTCAACGCCGACCGCGACGCGATGACCGACGTCGACGTGCTGGCCGAGTGCCTCACCAACGCGCTGGCCGAGCTGCTCGAGACGGTGCCGCCGCAGCAGCGCACCCCGCGGCCCTCGGCCGCGCGCGACCCGCGCCAGCCCGCGGGGGCCGCGCGGCGGCGTCGGGCGGAGAAGGCGGCGGCCGCGAGCGCCCCGGCCCCGGTGGACGACGAGGCCGCTGCCGCTGATGCGTCGGGGACGCGCGACGCCACCGATGCGGAACCGCGTCGTACCGGGACGCCCCGGCACGCGGCGGGGGTGGACGGCGCCCACCGGGCGGACGACGGGATCCACCGGGCGGAGGACGGGGTCGTGCCGCCGTCGGTGGTGCGCCCGCGTCAGGTGTCCTCGGCGGCCTCGCGCGGCCTGGTGCGGCCGCCGCGCACCTCCGGCTGAGCCGTCGCGCGGGCGCGGCCCGGCGTCGGGCGGCCGGCGTCCGGCATGCTGTCCACGTGCGCATCTACGTCCCGCTCACCGTCGCCGGCCTCGCGGCCCTGCACGCGACGGGGCGCATCGCCCCGGCACCCGTGGCCGCCCACGCCGTCACCCCGGCCCTGCGCCGCTCGTGGGCCGACGGCGACGAGGAGGAGCTCGAGTACGCCGTCCTCATGGCGGCGGCCTACGACTCGCTGCGGCTGATCGCCGAGACCGGCGCCGAGGCGCGCCGCATCGTCGTGGCCGCCGACGTCGACGACGCCGACGTGCGCACCGGCGACGACGAGACCGCCGTCGAGGTCGTGGCCGAGGTGCCCATCGCGCGCTGCTCGTCGGTGCACGTCGACGACGCGGACGCCGAGGGCGAGATCGTCGAGGCGATCCGGCGCCTGCCCGAGGCGGAGGCGGGCGACGGCCAGGCCCTGGCCGACGTCTCGCTCACCCGGCACGAGCTCATGTGGTTCGCCACGCAGGAGATCCCCGACCTGCTCTGACACCGGCCCGCACGGCACAGGATCGGGCGCCGTCCCGGCACCCGGGCCCCCTGCCCCCGCATGTGGGGGCAGTATGGGGGTGCGGGCGGCAGCGCCGCCGTCCGCGGACCGACGTGCGAGGAGACCCATGGACGCCGTGACCCGTACCCCCGTCGCCGTCAACGAGCCGGTGCGCTCCTACGGACCCGGCACCCCCGAGCGAGAGCGCCTTCAGAAGCGCCTGGTCGACCTCGCCGGCGAGCGGGTCGACCTCACCTGCACCATCGGCGGGGTCGAGCGCCGCGGCGGCGGCGAGCAGATCGAGGTGGTGCAGCCGCACGCGCGCCACCACGTGCTCGGCACGCTCGGCGGAGCGACGCACGACGACGCGCGCGACGCGATGGCCGCGGCCAAGGCCGCCGCGCCCGGCTGGCGCGCGCTGTCGTTCGACGACCGGGCCGCGATCTTCCTCAAGGCGGCCGACCTCCTGGCCGGCCCGTGGCGCGACACCCTCAACGCCGCCACGATGCTCGGGCAGAGCAAGACCAGCTACCAGGCCGAGATCGACTCCGCCTGCGAGCTCATCGACTTCTGGCGCTTCAACGTCGGCTTCGCGCGCCAGCTCATCGCCGAGCAGCCGATCTCGTCGCCGGGGGTGTGGAACCGGCTCGACCACCGCCCGCTCGAGGGCGTGGTCTACGCCGTCACACCGTTCAACTTCACCGCCATCTCCGGCAACCTGCCGACCGCCCCGGCGATGATGGGCAACGTCGTCATCTGGAAGCCCGCGCACACGCAGGCCCTGGCGGCGCACTACCTCATGCGGCTGCTCGAGGAGGCCGGGCTGCCGCCCGGCGTCATCAACCTGGTGACCGGCCATGGGGTGGAGACCAGCGACGTCGTGCTGGGCGACCCGGACTTCGCCGGGCTGCACTTCACCGGCTCCACCCGGGTGTTCCAGCAGCTGTGGCGCACCATCGGCGAGAACATCGCGTCCTACCGCTCCTACCCGCGCGTGGTGGGCGAGACGGGCGGCAAGGACTTCGTCGTCGCGCACCCGAGCGCCGACCTCGACGTGCTCCGCACGGCGCTGGTGCGCGGCTCGTTCGAGTACCAGGGGCAGAAGTGCTCGGCGTCCTCGCGCGCCTACGTACCGCGCTCCCTGTGGGCCACGCTGCGCGACGAGCTCGCCGCCACCGTCGACGGCCTCGCGATGGGCCCGGTGACGGACTTCGACAACTTCATGGGCGCGGTGATCGACGACCGCGCCTTCGCCCGTGTCACCTCGGCCATCGACCGCGCCAAGGCCGACCCGTCGGTCAGCGTCGTCGCGGGCGGCACCTACGACGACAGCGACGGCTGGTTCATCCGGCCGACGGTGATCGAGTGCACCGACCCCACGGCGGAGTACTTCACGGATGAGTACTTCGGCCCGCTGCTCGCCGTGCACGTCTACGACGACGACCACTACGACGAGATGCTCACGCAGATGGAGGGCGTCGCGTCCTACGGCCTCACCGGATCGATCATCGCCCAGGACCGCGCCGCGATCGCCGCGGCCACGGACGACCTGCGCTTCGCGGCGGGCAACTTCTACGTCAACGACAAGAGCACCGGCGCGGTCGTGGGCCAGCAGCCCTTCGGCGGCGCGCGGGCGTCGGGCACCAACGACAAGGCCGGCGCGCCGCAGAACCTGCTGCGCTGGACCTCCACGCGCGCGATCAAGGAGGCGCTGGTGCCGCCGAAGGTCGCGATGGGCGGCACCTACCACGGCTGGGGCTACGGCAAGCCGGACGAGCTGCCGCGGCCGTAGCGACGGCCGGCATGGGTCAGGAGGGCTCGCGGCTGCGGCTGACCCGCACCGCGTGGTTCGGGCCCAAGCGGGTCGTGGGCTGGGGCTGGTCGCCGCGCTCCTGGCAGGGGTGGGCCGTCACGGCGGTGTTCCTCGCGGCCCTCGTGCCGCTGGCCGTGGTGCCGCACCGGCCGTGGGCGGGCGTGGCCCTGCTCGCGGTCTACCTCGTCGTCATCGCGGTCACCGGCGACCCGCCCGGGCCGGCCCGGCACGGCGGCTGACGCGTGCCCGGCGCCGTGGTCACGGTGGAGGCGGCGCTGTTCGCCGTCACCGTCGTCGCCTGGTTCCTGCTCGAGCTGCGCCGGGCGCTGCACCGGCGCACCGACGCCGCCACCGAGGGCGACCGCTCCAGCCTGGCTCTGCTGCGCGTCACCACGCCGCTCGGCTTCCTGCTCGCGGTGCTCGTCGCGCTCCTCGTGCCGGCCGCCGCCGTGCCCGCGTGGCTCGCCGACGGCGTCGCGCTCCTGCTGCTGTGGTGCGGCATCGCCATCCGCTGGTGGAGCATCCGCGCGCTCGGCGACTACTTCACCTACACGGTGCAGACCAGCAGCGACCAGCGCGTGGTCGACACCGGGCCGTACCGGTGGGTGCGGCACCCCGCCTACCTCGGCATGTCGCTGGCCTTCCTGGGCGTCGCATGCCTGCTGGCCAACTGGCTCTCGGTGCTGGTGCTCGCGCCGGTCATGCTGGTGGGTGTGGCCTACCGCATCCGCGTGGAGGAGGCGGCGATGACCGCCGAGCTCGGCGAGGCGTACTCGCGCTTCGCCGCGAGCCGCAAGCGGCTCGTGCCCGGGGTGTGGTGAGCGACGTCCCCCGTGCGCCGCTCACCACGTGCGGGGACGTCGTCAGCCGAACGCGTAGACGACCGTGACGGACACCCCGACGTCCTGCGTGCCGGCCTGGACGGGCACGGCGGCACCGGCCGCCACGGCCATGTCGCGGCCGTAGTACACCGGGCTGGGGCCGGACACCTGCTCGGACACCGACACCACCTGGCCCAGTGGGCGGCCGGCGGCCTGGGCGTACTGCTCCGCCTTGGTCCGCGCGTCGGCCATCGCCTTCGCGCGGGCGCCGCCGACGAGGGCGGAGGTGTCGTCGAGCGCCACGCTCACGCCGTCGACCCGCACGGCGTTGCCGCCCGCGGCGACGGCGGCCGTCAGCGTGGACCCTGCCTTGGCCAGGTCGCGCACGGTGGCCGAGAGGCTCTCGGTCACGGCGTAGCCGTCGGGCGAGCCCTTGCTGGTCCAGTTGGGCTGGATCGACAGGTTCGAGGTCTGCAGGTCCTTCTCCGCCACCCCGTGGTCGCGCAGCGCGGCGATGACGTCGTGCATCGCGTTGTTGGCCGAGCCGAGAGCGGTGTCGATGTCGGCCGCGGTCGTGCTGACCGAGAGGTTGAGCCGCAGCGTGTCCGGCGTGCCGGTCACCGAGCCGGTGCCGGTGACGGTGATGCCGCCCTGGGCGGCGTCGGTGGTGCCGGTGGTGGTGGGCACCGAGGTGAGCACGGCTGCCTGGGCGGCGCTCGGACGGCTCGAGCCGACCACGTACGCCGCCACGACGGCGAGCACGAGCAGGGCCGCGACCGCGAGCTTGCGCCCGGTGAGGGTGATCGTCATGCCGCTGTGACGCGACCGGCGACGTCGCGGTTCCGCCGCGGGCGGGTATGGCGCGGACGACGACCCGTACGGCTCAGAGGGCCGGCTGCACGAGCCGGATCCATCGGCCGTGCAGGTCGTGGAAGCCGACGGCGCGCAGGTAGGTCTGCTGGGTCGCGAGCTCGGGCGAGGCCACGAGCCGCCGCACCCCGAGGTCGTGGAACACCCCGCTCTCGGCGTAGACGAACTCGCCCGGCGTGAAGTCGCGGAACCGGCGGGTCACGTAGTCGAGCTCCACCTCGGCGTCGCCCTCGCCCTCGTCGCGCACCACGACGGCCCCGATGGTCTCGGCCTGCCACTGCACCAGGAAGGCCCAGCGGCGCGCGTCGCCAGGGTCGGGCAGGGCGTACGTCGGCTGGAAGCGGCGGATGTCGTCGAGGTGCACGCCGAGCACGTGGCGCAGGTACGCGTCCTCCGGCCGCACCTCGATCACCGAGAACGCCGACGCGTCGTGCCGCTCGGTGAGCAGCCGCCGCAGCCAGTACACGTCGATCACCGCGATGACGGCGTTCATCGCCGCGAACGGCCAGATGCCCAGGACGGCGTTGTAGACGACGGCCAGCACGGCACCGGCGAGGTTGAGCCAGCGGAAGCGCAGCACCCGCGCCTGGGCGAGGGAGAGGATGACCAGCGCGCTGCCGATCCAGCCGACGATCTCGAGGAGGGTCCGGGTCACCGGCCCATGATGGCGACCGCGCGGGCGGTCGCGGTCCGCGGCCCGGCCGTGCGGGGGCCCGCGGGCGCCGGGTCAGCCCAGCCGGGCCGCCGCGACCTCCTCCTCCTTGGCCAGGGCGCGCTCGATCTGCTCCGCGCAGAACCGCTCGACCTTGCCGCCCACGAACGGCACCGACGCCTTGATGCTCATGTCGACCACGACGGCGCTGCCCGCGGCCTCGGGGCGCAGCGCCAGCGTGCCGTCCACCGAGACGGGCGCCCCGCCGAACTCGACCCGCACGGTGCCCGAGCGCGAGCCGTCGGCCGCGGCCGGGCCGATCACCCGGGTCTCGGTGAGGCGGATGGACTCGCCGATGAGGGCCTTGGCGTAGGACGGGACGTCGGCCGGCAGCGACCGGGTGGAGACCACGGTCGCGCCCCCCGAGCCGTCCGGCGTCACGGCGACCTCGACGTCCTGGCCCCCCGTGGCGACGGCCACCTCCTCGACGTAGGCGGGGTCGGTGACCAGCGCGAAGGCCCCCTCGGGGTCCGTGCTGAAGCCGAGCCGGGACGAGAGCGGGGTGGCCACGGTGTCCTCCTCTGGTACGGGCGTCCGGGTCGTACACCCGTCCTGCGTCAGGATGCCGTATCGGTGAGTGGCGCTGCGCCGCGGGCGGGCGACCATCGGCATAAGGTGAGCGGCGGTCCCCACAACGGCGTGGGTCCCGGACGAGGACGAAGAAGGCGATGTCAGTCGTGCCCGAGAGCGCGCAGACCACAGTCCCTGATGCCCCTGTCGCCCCCTCCGGGTCGGCCCCCATGTCGCCCGTGGCCGCGGCCAAGCGGCTCGAGGAGGCCAAGGCCGAGCTGCTCGAGCGCGCCCTGGCCACCGGCCCGGACGACCCCCGGCTCGGCAGCCTCGTCCGCCGCTACTACCGCCACACCGCGCCGGAGGACCTCCTCGGCCGCGACCCGGTCGACGTCCTCGGCGCGGTGGTGAGCCACCGGCGCACCGCGCAGGACCGCCCGCAGGGCACCGCCGTCGTCCACGTGTTCACCCCCTCGGTCGAGGGGCACGGCTGGTCGGCCGGGCACACCGTGGTCGAGATCGTCACCGACGACATGCCGTTCCTGGTCGACTCGGTCACCTCCTGCCTCGGCCGCGAGGGCCGCTCGATCCACCTCGTGATCCACCCGCAGTTCGTGGTCCAGCGCGACGTCGTCGGGGCGCTCCAGGACGTCGTCGCCGTCGACGACGAGGACGAGGTCGTGCCGTTCGGCGCCACCGCCGAGTCGTGGATGCACGTCGAGATCGACCGCGAGACCGACGACGCCGACCTGCGCCAGATCGAGGCCGACCTCCAGGCCGTGCTGCGCGACGTCCGCGAGGCGGTCGAGGACTGGCCGCGCATGGTGGCGCGCGCCCGCCACCTCGCCGACGAGCTCGAGAGCGCGCCGCCGACCACCGTCGACAAGGACGAGGTGGACGAGTCCGTCGAGCTGCTGCGCTGGCTGGCCGACGAGCACTTCACCTTCCTGGGCTACCGCGAGTACGTGCTGAGCGACGACGGCGACTCCCTCCAGCCCGTGGCCGGCACGGGGCTGGGCATCATGCGGGCCGACCGCCCGGCCAGCAAGGCGTTCTCCAAGCTCTCGCCCGAGGTCCGCGCCCGGGCCCGCGAGCCGCACGTGCTGGTGATCACCAAGGCCAACAGCCGCTCCACGGTGCACCGCTCGACCTACCTCGACTACGTCGGCGTCAAGCAGTTCGACGAGAACGGCCTCGTGGTGGGGGAGCGCCGCTTCCTCGGGCTCTACACCTCGAGCGCCTACGTCCAGTCCGTCACGGCGATCCCCGTGCTGCGGCGGACGGCACGGATGGTGCTGCACCGGTCCGGCTTCCGCGTGGACGGCCACTCCTACAAGGACCTCATGCAGGTCCTCGAGACCTACCCGCGCGACGAGCTCTTCCAGGCCGACCCCGACGAGCTCACCGAGACCGCGCTCTCGGTGCTGCACATCCAGGAGCGCCGCCAGACCCGGCTGTTCATGCGCCGCGACCGCTACGGGCGCTTCGTGTCGTGCCTGGTCTACCTCCCGCGCGACCGCTACACGACCCACGTGCGGCTGCGCCTGCGCGACGTGCTCGCGGAGGAGTTCGGCAGCACGAGCATCGACTACACCGCGCGGGTGTCCGAGTCGGTGCTGGCCCGGCTGCACTTCGTGGTGCGCGGCGAGCCGGGCGGCACGCTGCCCGTCGTCGACGGCGAGCGGCTCGAGGCGCGGCTGGCCGAGGCCACCCGCTCGTGGGAGGACGAGTTCTCCTCCGCCCTCATCGACCAGGTGGGCGAGGAGGAGGCGGCGCGCCTGCTCAAGTTCTACGCCGAGGCGTTCCCCGAGGCCTACAAGGAGGACTTCCCGGCGCGCACCGGCGTGATCGACGTCCGCCACCTCGAGGAGCTGCGCAACGACGGCGACCTCGGGCTCAACCTCTACGAGCCGCACGCGGCCGGCCAGGGGGAGCGCCGGTTCAAGATCTACCGCCGCGGGCCGGCGATCTCGCTCTCGACCGTGCTGCCCGTGCTCCAGCGCATGGGCGTCGAGGTCGTCGACGAGCGGCCCTACGACTTCGAGACCCCCGGCACCCCGATGTGGGTCTACGACTTCGGCCTGCGCCTCGACGGCCAGGGCGTGGACGCCGCCACCCTCAAGCAGCGGTTCCAGGACGCGTTCCTCGCCGCGTGGAGCGGGCGGGTGGAGGCCGACGGCTTCAACGCGCTGGTGGTGTCGGCCGGGCTGCGCTGGCGCCAGGCGATGGTGCTGCGCGCCTACGCGAAGTACCTGCGCCAGACGGGAACGGCGTTCAGCCAGGACTACCTCGAGCGCAGCCTCGTCGCCAACGTCCCGATCGCCCGGCTGCTCGTGTCGCTGTTCGAGACCCGGTTCGACCCGGCCTTCTCCGGCGACCGCGAGGCCCGCACCGAGGCCCTGCGGGTCGAGGTGGAGACGGCGCTGGAGAGCGTCACCAGCCTCGACCAGGACCGCATCCTGCGCTCGTTCCTGGCCCTGGTGCTCGCCACGCTGCGCACCAACTTCTTCCAGGTGGACGCGTTCGGCGGCCCCAAGGACTACGTGAGCTTCAAGCTCGACCCGGCCCAGGTGCCGGACCTGCCCGCGCCGCGGCCGCGCTTCGAGATCTGGGTCTACAGCCCCCGGGTGGAGGGCGTGCACCTGCGCTTCGGCGCGGTCGCGCGCGGCGGGCTGCGGTGGTCGGACCGCCGGGAGGACTTCCGCACCGAGGTGCTCGGCCTGGTCAAGGCGCAGATGGTCAAGAACGCCGTCATCGTGCCCGTGGGCGCCAAGGGCGGCTTCGTCGTCAAGACCTCGCCGGACCCGTCGGTCGACCGCGAGGGATGGCTGGCCGAGGGCATCGCCTGCTACCGCATGTTCATCAGCGGCCTGCTCGACATCACCGACAACCTCATCGCCGGCGAGGTCGTGCCGCCGTCGAACGTGGTGCGCCACGACGGCGACGACACCTACCTCGTGGTGGCGGCCGACAAGGGCACCGCGACGTTCAGCGACATCGCCAACGAGGTCGCGATCTCCTACGGCTTCTGGCTCGGCGACGCCTTCGCCTCCGGCGGCTCGGCCGGCTACGACCACAAGGCGATGGGCATCACCGCGCGCGGTGCGTGGGAGTCGGTCAAGCGCCACTTCCGCGAGCTCGGGCACGACACGCAGACCGAGGACTTCACGGTGGTCGGCGTCGGCGACATGAGCGGCGACGTGTTCGGCAACGGCATGCTGCTCTCCGAGAAGATCCGCCTGGTCGCCGCGTTCGACCACCGCCACGTGTTCCTCGACCCCAACCCGCTCGCGGCGGCGTCCTACGCCGAGCGCAAGCGGCTCTTCGAGCTGCCGCGGTCGAGCTGGGCCGACTACGACCAGTCGCTCATCAGCGAGGGCGGCGGCATCTACCCGCGCACCGCCAAGTCGATCCCGATCAGCCCCCAGGTGCGCACGGCGCTGCACCTGCCGGAGTCGGTCACCCGCATGACCCCGGCCGAGCTCATGCGCGCCATCCTGCTCGCACCCGTCGACCTGCTGTGGAACGGCGGCATCGGCACCTACGTGAAGTCCTCGCGCGAGACCAACGCCGAGGTGGGCGACAAGGGCAACGACGCGATCCGGGTCGACGGCTCGCAGCTGCGCGTGCGCGTGGTGGGCGAGGGCGGCAACCTCGGCCTCACCCAGCTCGGCCGCATCGAAGCCGCGCGCAACGGCGTGCGGCTCAACACCGACGCGATCGACAACTCGGCCGGTGTCGACACCTCCGACCACGAGGTGAACATCAAGATCCTGCTCGACCGCGTGGTGCGCGACGGCGACCTCACCTCCAAGCAGCGCAACGCGCTGCTCGCCGAGATGACCGACGAGGTGGGCCACCTCGTGCTGCGCGACAACTACGAGCAGAACATCCTGCTGGGCAACGCGCGGGTGCAGTCGCACTCGATGCTCACCGTGCACAAGCGGTTCATCCGCTCGCTCGAGGCGCGCGGAGCGCTCGACCGCTCGCTGGAGTTCCTGCCGAGCGACGCCGAGATCGACACCCGCCACGCCAACCGCGACGGGCTCTCCTCGCCGGAGTTCGCGGTGCTCGTGGCCTACGCCAAGATCACCCTCACCGAGGACCTGCTCGAGTCGGCGATCGCCGACGAGGCCTGGTACAGCCGCGTGCTGCGCGAGTACTTCCCGGACCAGCTCACCGCGCGGTTCGACGCGCTGCTCGACAGCCACCCGCTGCGCCGCCAGCTCGTCATCACCGGCGTCGTCAACGACATGGTCAACCGGGGCGGCATCACCTTCGCCTTCCGCGCCGGCGAGGAGACCGGCGCCGGCCCGGTGGAGGTGGCCCGCGCCTACACCGTGGCGCGCGAGGTGTTCGACCTGCCCGCCTTCTGGCGCAAGGTCGAGGCGCTCGACAACCAGGTGCCCACGGCGGCGCAGTGCGCGCTGTTCCTCGAGTCGCGCCGGCTGCTCGACCGGGCCACCCGCTGGGTGCTCACGGCCCGCGGCGGCCGGGTGGACGTCGGCGCCGAGATCGCGCACTTCCTGCCCGAGGTCGAGCGGCTCGCGCCGCTCACGCCGGACATGCTGCGCGGGGTGGAGCGCAAGCGCCTCAACGACCGCGCCGACGAGCTCCAGGCGCTCGGCGCGCCCCGCGAGCTGGCCGAGGAGAGCGCGTCGCTGCTCGACGTCTACGGCCTGCTCGACGTCGTGGAGGTCGCCCGCGCCACCGAGTCCGACGCCGAGGACGTGGGCCGGCTCTACTTCGCGCTCTCGGAGCGCTACGAGGTCGACCGCATGCTCACCCGGATCACGCAGCTGCCGCGCGACGACCGGTGGAGCGCGCTGGCCCGGGCCGCGCTGCGCTCGGACCTCTACAACGCGCTGACCGGCATGACCCGCCGCGTGATCGAGACGACGCCGGAGATCACCGACCCCGACGAGCGGATCGAGGCGTGGGAGGCCCAGCAGGCAGAAGGCCTCGCCCGCGCCCGTGCCACCCTCGACGAGATCTCCACCCAGGAGCAGTTCGACCTCGCCACCCTCTCGGTCGCCCTCCGCACGATCCGCACCCTGGTGCAGCAGGGCTCGTAGGAGCGATCCGCCCCTCGACCCTGGCCCGCGGTCGACGCTTCGGCCGAGCGGGCCTGCTCGTCCCGTGCGGGTGAGGGCGACGTCACGGTGCGTTCTCGGCTGTGCCGCCTGGGTGGTCCCGGGCTCAGCATCCGCTCAAGCGTGGTCCACAACGGCCGGCCGACCCTGTCGTTCCTTGTCGTGCCGCGCCTAACCTCGGGCTCGACGCGCCGGCTCCAGGCAGGGACGCCCCGGGGCCCGTAGCGACCTTCGTCGGGTGCGTCACCGGTGGGGCCCCGCGGCCCCGGTCCCCGTGAGGTGTCCCGTGGCGCTCGTGCCGCGCTCCGACCTGCGCCACGGCACGCCCGGTGCCGCACCGGTGGGGCGCCCCGCCGGTGCGACGCCGTCCGGCTCTGCGGACCGGACCACCGCGAGCGGCCCACCCCCGGTGAGCGCGTACGCCGACCCGCTGCTCGTCGACCGCGTGCGCACCCTCGTGCGCGACCGCGGCACGGACCCGCTCGCCGACCCGGGCGCCGTACGGTCCGCCGTCCTCGACGTGCTCGACGAGGTCGTGCGCGAGCACGGCGCAGCCGCGGACCTCGACGCCGAGGCGTGGGCCCGCGACCTGCTCGACGCCGTCGCGGGCTACGGCCCCCTGCAGCGCCTCTTCGACGACCCGGAGGTCGAGGAGGTGTGGTGGAACGAGCCGAACCGCGTGTTCTGCGCGCGGCGCGGGCGCAGCGAGCTGAGCACCGTGGTGCTCACCGAGGCGCAGGCGCGCGACGTGGTGGAGCGGATGCTGCGCACGTCGGGACGCCGGGTGGACCTCAGCCAGCCGTTCGTCGACGCGCTGCTGCCCGACGGCAGCCGGCTGCACGTCGTCATCCCCGACGTCACGCGCCGCCACTGGGCGGTCAACGTGCGTCGCCATGTCCTGCCCGCGACCAGGCTCGACGACCTCGTGGGCATCGGGACCCTGACCACCGCCGCCGCGCGCTTCCTCTCGGCGGCGGTGGTCGCGGGTCTCAACATCGTCGTGGCCGGCGGCACCCAGGCCGGAAAGACCACGCTGCTCAGCTGCCTGCTCAACGCCGTGCCCGCGCACGAACGCGTGGTCACGTGCGAGGAGGTCTTCGAGGTGCGGCTCGACCGTCCGGACTGGGTGGCGATGCAGACGCGCCAGTCCGGGCTCGAGGGCACCGGCGAGATCTCCCTGCGCCGCCTCGTCGTGGAGGCGCTGCGGATGCGGCCCCACCGGCTCGTGGTCGGCGAGGTGCGCCAGGCCGAGGCGCTCGACCTGCTCGTGGCTCTCAACAGCGGCATGCCGGGGATGACGAGCGTGCACGCCAACTCCGCGCGCGACGCCGTCACCAAGCTGTGCGTCCTGCCCATGCTCGCGGGCGAGAACGTCACTGCCGCCTACGTCGTACCCACCGTCGCCTCGGCGGTCGACCTCGTCGTGCACGCGTCGACGGGACCGGACGGCCGGCGACGCGTCCGCGAGGTCGTAGCGGTCTCCGGTCGCGTGGAGAGCGGCGTCATCGAGACCACGGACGTCTTCACGACCCGCGGCGGCGAGCTGGTGCGCGCGGGCGGCTTCCCGCCCCACGAGGAGCGGTTCGCCGCGCACGGCCTCGACCTCCGTCGGGTGCTGGGGGAGGACCGGTGAGCGGGAGCCTGGTGGGCCTGGTGCTCGGCCTCGGGCTGCTGCTCGTCGTCACGAGCGGCACGCGGTCCCCGCAGGAGAGAAGGTCGAGCGCCTCGCGCGTCCGGTCCCGCCTCGACGCGGCGGGGCTCGGCGACGTCCCGACCGGTCGTGTCGTCGCGTCGTGCGCCGTCGCCGGCGTCGCGGGAGCTGTCGTGATGCTCGCGGTGTCCGGCAGCCCGGCGGTGGCGCTGGCCTTCGGCGTCATCGCCGGCTGGGTGCCGCTCGGGGTCGCCGGCCGGCGGGCCGAGCGGCGGCGGCATGCGCTCACGGCGTGCTGGCCGGACGCCGTCGACGACCTCGCCTCGGCGGTGCGCGCCGGCATGGCGCTGCCGGACGCGCTCGGGGCGCTCGCCGAGCGCGGCCCGGCCGAGCTGCGTCCTGCGTTCGCGCGCTTCGCGGCCGACCACCGCGTGACGGGCTCGTTCCACCTGTGCCTCGACCGGCTCAAGGCCGACCTCGCCGATCCCGTCGGCGACCGCGTCGTGGAGGCCCTGCGCCTGGCCCGCGACGTCGGCGGCACCGAGCTGGGGCGGCTGCTGCGCACGCTGTCCGCGGTGTTGCGTGAGGACGCCCGCACCCGCGCCGAGCTCGCCGCGCGCCAGGGGTGGGCGGTCAACGCAGCCCGCCTCGCCGTCGCCGCGCCCTGGGCCACGCTCGCCTTCCTCGCCCTGCGGCCCGGCGCGCTCGCGGCCTACGACTCCGTGGGCGGGCTCGCGGTGCTCGCGATCGCCGCCCTGCTCAGCGTGACGGCGTACGCCGCGATGCGCCGCATCGGGCGGCTGCCCGTCGACGAGCGGGTGCTCACGTGAGCGCCGTCGGAGCGATGCTCGGCGCCGCGGCGGCGAGCGGTGCGCTGCTCGTCGCGGGGGAGCTCGCCGCCCGCCGGCCCCCGTCGGTGGTCGAGCGCATCGCGCCCTACCTGTCCGGGCCGTCCTCCGGCCCGGAGGCGGACGCCGCGCCCACCCTGCTGCGCCTGCTGGCGCCCTCGACCGGAGCGCTGCGCGAGCGGGTCGTCGCGTGGCTCGACGGGTCGACCGCGCTCGAGGCACGGCTGCGTGCGGCCGGGCACGACGACGCGACCGTGGCGGGCTTCCGGCTCGAGCAGCTGGTGTGGGCGGTCACCGGGCTGCTCGGGACCGCCGTCGTGGCGGCGCTGCTCGTCGGGGCCGGGCGTCCGGTCAGCCCGGCCGCTGCCACGGTGCTCGCCGTCGTCACCGGAGTCACGGGTGCGCTGCTGCGCGACCGGCGGCTCACCCGCGAGATCGCCCGTCGGCGCGAGGCCGTGCGGCTCGGGCTGCCCGCCGTCGCAGACCTGCTCGCGCTCGCGGTCGCCTCGGGGGAGTCCGCCGTCGGCGCGCTCGAGCGGGTCGGCCGGGTCGCGCGGGGTCCGCTGGCCGACGAGTGCCGCCGGGCCACCGAGGCCGCGGCGTCGGGTGTGCCCTTCGTCGACGCGCTCGACGCGATGGCCTCGCGCGTCGACGAGCCCGCGGTTCGCCGCTTCGTCGACGGCGTCGCCATCGCCGTGCAGCGCGGCACGCCGCTTGCCGAGGTGTTGCGCGCCCAGGCCGGGGACGCCCGCGCGGACCTGCACCGCGTTCTGCTCGAGACCGCCGGCCGCAAGGAGCTGCTGATGCTCGTGCCGGTCGTGTTCCTCGTGCTGCCCACCGTGGTGCTCGTCGCGCTGTTCCCGGCGTTCTCGTCCCTGACCTCGCTCGCGCCGTGAGCCCCCGCATCGCCGACCTCGACCCCGTCCTTGCTCCCGTCGCCGTCACCCCACCACCAGGAGGAACCCCATGTCCGCTCGCGTGCACGCCCTCGTCCACCGGGTCCGCGGAGACCGCGGCGACGTGCCCGGCTGGGTGCTCGTCGCCGTGATGACCGCCGGACTGGTCACCGCTCTCTGGCTCGTCGCCGACGGCCAGCTCACCGCGCTGTTCGACCGCGCGGTGACGTCGGTGACCAAGCCCTGACCGTGCGCCGTCCGCCGACGGCCCCCGGGGTCGCCGGAGGCAATGTCCGCCGGGGCGATCGCGGCAGCGCCGTCGTCGAGTTCGTCGTCGTGGTGCCGCTGCTCGCCCTCGTGCTGCTCGCCGTCGTGCAGGTGGGTCTCGCACTGCACGTCCGCGCGCTGGTCGCCTCAGCCGCGGCCGAGGGTGCGCGTGCGTCGGCGGCGTCGGGCGGCGACCTCGCTGTAGGAGTGCGCCGCACCCGCGCGGTGCTCACTGGTTCGCTCGCCGACGGCGTCGTCACGTCGGTGACGGCGCAACGCCGAACGGCCGGTGCCGTGGCCACCGTGGACGTCGAGGTCGACGCGCGGCTGCCGCTGATCGGCCTGCTCGGGCCGGCGGCGCTCGTGGTGCACGGCCACGCCCTGGTGGAGCCGTGAGCGCCACACCCCGCGACAGCGGTTCGGCGCTCGTGGAGGTGCTCGTCCTCGGCGTCGGGCTGCTGGTGCCGCTGCTCCATACCGTGGTCTCGCTCATGGCGGTGCAGTCGGCGTCGTTCGCGGCCACCTCCGCCGCGCGCGAGGGGGCCAGGGCCTACGTCACGAGCGCGACACCCGCGCAGGCCGTCGCGCGGTCGCGCGCGGCGGTCGCCCTCGTGCTCGCCGACGCCGGCGTCGAGCCCGTCCTGCCGTCGGTGCGCTGCGTGGGCGGCTGCCTGCAACCGGCGTCGCGTGTCGACGTCACGGTGCGCGTGGAGGTGCCGTTGCCGCTGCTGCCCGGCGGCCCAACCGTCGGCGTCACCGGCCAGGAGTCCATGCCGGTCGACGCCTACCGGGAGGTGCCGTGACGCGCCGGCTCCGTCCACGACCTAGCGCCCGTAGGCGCGTCACCGGCGACGACGGCTCGGTGCTCCCGCTGGTGGTCGGTGCGGTCGTCGTGGTGGTCATGCTCGTCACCGTGGTGACCGACGTCGGCGCGCTCTGGCTCCAGCGGCGCTCGCTCCAGGCAACCGTCGACGGTGCCGCGCTGGCCGGAGCGCAGTCGCTCGACCTGGCCCCGATCTACGCGGACGGCGCCCAGGGCGACCTCCGCCTGGACGCCCGTACGGCTCGCATCCGCGTGCGGGCCTACGCCGCCTCGCTGCCCTCCGCACGGCGGCTCGCGTCCTTCCGGCTCACCGCGGTCACGGTCGACACCACCACCGTCACCGTCCGGGCGAACGCGGTCGCGCGGCTGCCGTTCCTCAGCTGGGTCACCGGTCGCGGCGTCACCCTCGTCGCCCAGGCCAGCGCCCGCTCCGCCGCGCCTTGACATGTGGTGGCCCGACAGCACAGATGCGACTCAGGATGGACGTGTAAGGGAGCGGAACGAGTACGTACGAGAGCCCGTGCAGTAGCGGTGAGTTGGGATCAGGTGAACGCGTCCGAGCCCTGTACGCCACCGTCCGACACGTGCGCAGTCCACTCGGTGCCGTTCCAGTAGCGGTGCTCGTGCCGTTCTGTGGGATCAGCCAGCCAGGCGGCTGGTTGGCTGATCGCAAGGGCCGGCGACTCGGGCTGCGGCGGCGGTGGGAGCTCGTCGTCCTCGTCGTCATCCTCCACCAGGCCAGCAGCCTGGGCTTCCGCCGCCTGGGCGACGATCGCAGCGGCGGCGAGCTGCGCGGCGCGTTCCTCGGAGGCGCGCTGCGCCGCCGACTTCCTGGCCTCTTGCTTCTCCCACGCCTTGCGCCACTTGCGGGAAGCCGGCCCCTCATAGGGCTTGGCGTGGCCGGTGTCGTTGTACTCGCCGCACGTCTCGCACTTGAGCTTCTTCTTGGTGAGCAGAGCACCGACGCCGACAAGGACCTTCGAGCGCAGGGTGCGCTTCGACTTGAAGGCCTTGTTGCCGCAGTTCCAACAGCGGAGCTCGCCGTCACTATCGACTCGGACGTCCTTCATCGGTTCCCCCGGTTGGCGTGTGAACTTCCAGTGACCCTACTGGCAGGCTCCTTCGAGCATCGGGCTTCACCACTCCCGGCCGCCGCACACTGGTTGGTGCGCGCAGCCACGGTGACGTCGCTCCCTGTCATGGGCGTGGTCTCGACCGCCGATGGCGGGTCCGAATGGATGATCAGGATCAGCGTCGACGGTTCGAGGTGCCTAGCCTCGGAAGAGTGATCACCCCTTCGCGCCTGGTTCTCGCTGCCGTCGTCCTCTCCCTGGCTGGGTGCGCCAGTGGCTCTGATGTCAGCACGTCGTCCTCGCCTCCTGGCGTTACCACCCCCACCGCATCGTCGACCACGGCAGAACCACCGGCTCTCCCTGCATCGGCCACGTCGGATGACCCACAGGTCGTGGCGGAGAGTCTGAAGTCGCAGATCTCCGAGATCGCGACCATCGTGCAGGTGACGGAGGCCAACGACTCGAACAACCTTCTCGGTCGCCCGGGCAAGTACGACGCGGCCTCGTTCATGAAGGACTCGCGTCTCACCTGCAGCGCGTCCAGTCTGCGTGACCTGGACACGAGTTGCGGAGCCAAGATCGAGCGATGGCCGTCGAAGGCCGACGCCCAGGCCCGCGCCGACTACATCCAGAACGCACTCAAGGCGATGCCCATCCTCGGAACCGAGTACGACTATGTGCGCGACAACCTGCTGCTGCGCGTCGCGGGCGATCTGAAGCCCACGGAGGCCAAGCAGTACGAGACGGCCTTCACGGGCTGACCGAGCGGGACAGGGCGAGGCGGCCGGGCCCCCCGGCTCCGGCCGCCTCGTCTTCGGGGTGGGTCAGCGGACGACGATCGTCCTCACCGCGGAGACCGACATCGCGGTGTGGCGGCCGCCGAGGTCGGTCGGGTGCACGAACCGCACCTGCGAGGTGCGGGAGGGCTTGAAGGAGTAGGAGAACCGCCCGCCGCTGCGCGGGTAGCGGGTCGCCTTGGTGTACCACCGGCCGCTGGTGCCGGTGCGCACCTGCACGAGCACCTTCTCGCCGTTGCCGTTGTTGTAGCCGGCATTGGTGGCGAACTTGATGACGCCGCGCGCGGTCGCCGTGGTGCCGCGCGAGATCGACGTCGGCGCCGAGCTCGACAGCGTGGTGTAGCGCAGGATGTAGGACTTCGACAGCGCCCACGAACCGGTCACCGTGTCGGTGCCCGCGGCCGAGCCGTGGGTGACCATCCGGAAGTCCTGGTCGAGGGTGAAGTCGTCGTAGCGGTGCGCCACCACCGCGACCGGCACCGTGTACACGCCGGCGTCGTCGGGGTGCAGGGTGCCCAGCGACTTGGTCCAGCCGCCGGCGAAAGCGTTGGTGGAGGCAGGCGACAGCGCGCCGCCGAGGCTGCCGATCGAGCCGTCGCGGGCGATGTCCACCAGCACGCTGCCCACGCCGCTGCACGGGTCGGACGCCGTCACGCTCACCACCACGCGCGCGCCGGTCGGCTTGAGCACGGTGAGGTTGCGCGACCCGGACGACACCCGCGCCGAGGTGATCTGCGGCGTGGTGTGGTCGTAGAACTGGTAGGTCCAGGTGTCGGCCGTCGGATTGGTGAACACCACGCCCGGGTCGCAGCCGGTCGGCACGCGGCCGGTGCTGGGCCAGGCCGGCGCGGCCGCCGCTCCGGCGGGCGCGGCGCCCAGCAGGACGGTGCCGGCGGACGCGGCCGCCGTCAGGGCAAGGGCGACTCGTCGCCGGGTCGTGGTCATGCTCTCCCTCTCCGAGCGGTCGCGCGGACCGCCGCTGCATGCGGTGGGGCCGGGTCCGGCCGGCCGTCGGTCGACGGCGTCACCCCGTGCGTACGGACGTCACCCACCATGGCCGAGGCCCCCGGCGTTGCGAACCCCCGCAATTCGGGGGGTCGGGCGCGTCTCGTGCGGGGGAGGGGGCCGCCGGGCAGGGCAGGATCGTCCGTTCGGTCGACCCAGCCTGGGCGACTACCCTCTACGACGTGGCGATCCAGGACCCCCGCGAGGCTCTCAAGGAGCACCAGGCGACCCTCACGAGCATCGAGAAGGTGCTCGACGTCCCCTCGATGCGCACGGAGGTGAGCCGGCTCGAGACCGAGGCCAGCGCGCCGGACCTCTGGGACGACCCGGCCAAGGCCCAGGAGGTCACCAGCCGGCTGTCGTTCGTGCAGGGCGAGATCGCCCGGGTCACCGGGCTGCGCCAGCGGCTCGACGACGTCTCCGTGATGCTCGACCTCGCCGATGAGATGGACGACGACGACACCCGGGTCGAGGCGGTCAACGAGCTCGACGCGCTCGGCAAGGCCATCGGCGAGCTCGAGGTGCGCACGCTGCTCTCCGGCGAGTACGACCAGCGGGAGGCGCTCGTCACCGTGCGGGCCGAGGCGGGCGGCGTCGACGCCGCCGACTTCGCCGAGATGCTCCTGCGGATGTACACGCGCTACGCCGAGCGCCACAAGTGGCCGCTCGAGGTGCTCGACACCTCCTACGCCGAGGAGGCCGGCATCAAGTCGGCCACGTTCACGGTGAAGGCGCCCTACGCCTACGGCACCCTCTCGGTCGAGCAGGGCACCCACCGCCTCGTGCGCATCTCGCCGTTCGACAACCAGGGCCGCCGCCAGACCTCCTTCGCCGGCGTCGAGGTGCTGCCGGTGGTGGAGCAGACCGACCACATCGACATCCCCGACGACGAGCTGCGCGTGGACGTCTACCGCTCCAGCGGCCCCGGCGGGCAGGGCGTCAACACCACCGACTCGGCCGTGCGCATCACCCACCTGCCCACGGGGATCGTGGTCTCCTGCCAGAACGAGCGCTCGCAGATCCAGAACCGCGCCAGCGCCATGATGGTGCTGCAGGCCAAACTGCTCGAGCGCGCGCGCCAGGAGGAGCAGGCGAGGATGAACGCCCTCAAGGGCGACTCGTCCGGCTCGTGGGGCAACCAGATGCGCTCCTACGTGCTGCACCCCTACCAGATGGTGAAGGACCTGCGCACCGAGGTGGAGACCGGCAACACCGCCGCCGTGCTCGACGGCGAGATCGACGACTTCATCGAGGCCGGCATCCGCTGGCGGCGCACCCAGGGCGAGTAGACCCACCGGGCCGCGCGCCCACCTGCGCACGGCCGGGGCCGCACATGCCGAGGCCCCGGGACGGGGGGTTCCCGGGGCCTCGTTCCCACCCGGAGGTGGAGCGTCGCGGGGGGACACGACGCCTTCGTGCACGAGGTGGCGTCGTCGTCGGCTCCGGTGCCGCACCGAAGTCGGCCGGGTGTCGCGGCGGGCGCGAGCGACACCCCTGACGGGGCTCGGGGACGACGTCCCTCGTGTCCGGCTCGGCGGTCCCCGGAGATTCCGCGGGCACGGGGCGGGGCGTCCTCCGCCGGCACCGGACCTGCCCATGGTGACACTGATCGCGCGCTGTGCCCAGCCGATCACGCGGGGTCGAGCCTCCTTTCCCCAACCTTGACCGTCCCCGAGACGTCCCTGGGGTGGCCCAGCGAGTCGGCTCCTGGCATCCGGTGGTCCTGCGCCGTATTCCGGACGCCCCCGACGGCGCCACGCCCCGCGGGCGGGTGGCGGGAGGGGCCGGGAACGGAACGTAGACTCGCGGTCGTCCTACCAGCGCTGCCGCGCCGCCCGAGGAGTCCACGCCTGTGATCCGCTTCGACAACGTCACCAAGCTGTACGCGACCCAGGCGCGTCCGGCCCTCGACGACGTCAGCGTGGAGATCGAGAAGGGCGAGTTCGTCTTCCTGGTGGGCGCCTCCGGCTCGGGCAAGTCGACGTTCCTCAAGCTGTGCCTCAAGGAGGAGCGGCCCACCAGCGGGTCGATCCACGTGGCCGGCAAGGACCTCAACCACCTCTCGAGGTGGAAGGTGCCGGCGCTGCGCCGCCAGGTGGGCACGGTGTTCCAGGACTTCCGGCTGCTGCCGAACAAGACCGTCGCGCAGAACGTCGCCTTCGCCCTCGAGGTGATCGGCCGGCCCACCAGCCACATCCGCAAGGTCGTCCCCGAGGTGCTCGACCTCGTCGGGCTCGAGGGCAAGCACGACCGCATGCCCGACGAGCTCTCCGGCGGCGAGCAGCAGCGCGTGGCCGTGGCCCGCGCCTTCGTCAACCGGCCGATGATCCTCATCGCCGACGAGCCCACCGGCAACCTCGACCCCTCGACGTCGGTCGGCATCATGAAGCTGCTCGACCGCATCAACCGCACCGGCACCACCGTGGTCATGGCCACGCACGACGCCGCCATCGTCGACCAGATGCGCAAGCGCGTCATCGAGCTCGAGGGCGGGCACCTCGTGCGCGACCAGAGCCGCGGCGTCTACGGCTACGCCCGCTAGCGCCACCCGCCGCACCCGTCGCCCACCACGGCACACCGACCGCACCGCCGACGTAAGGACCAGCACCCCCCATGCGCGCCCGTCTCATCCTCACCGAGGTCGGCATCGGCCTGCGGCGCAACCTCACGATGACCGTCGCGCTCGTCATCACCTTCGCGGTGTCGCTCGGGCTGCTCGGCGGCGCGCTGCTCGTGCGCGACCAGGTCGACGTGATGAAGGACTACTGGTACGACAAGGTGCAGGTCTCGATCTTCCTGTGCACCAAGGACTCCGACACCCCGAGCTGCGCGGGTGGCCAGGTCACCCAGGCCCAGAAGGACGCCATCTCGGCCGACCTCGAGTCGCTGCGCCCGCTGGTGGAGCAGGTGTACTACGAGTCCAGCGCCGAGGCGTACGCGCGGTTCCAGCAGCAGTTCAAGGACTCGCCCATCGCGCAGAACGCCAGCCCGGACGCGCTGCCCGAGTCGTTCCGCGTGAAGCTCTCCGACCCGGCGCAGTACAAGGTGGTGGCAGACGCCTTCACCGGCCGGCCCGGCGTCGACAACGTGGTCGACCAGCGCAGCCTGCTCGACAAGTTCTTCCAGGTGCTCGGCGGCCTCCAGAAGCTCGCGCTGCTCATCGCCGGATCGATGATCCTGGTGACGGTCCTGCTCATCGCCAACGCCATGCGGGTCGCCGCGTTCAACCGCAGACGCGAGACCGGCATCATGCGACTGGTCGGCGCGAGCAACTTCTACATCCAGATGCCGTTCCTGCTCGAGGCCGCCGTCGGCGCGGCCCTCGGCGCAGGGGTGGCCTCCCTCTCGCTCATCGGCGTCAAGGCGATCCTCATCGACCGCGTGCTGAGTCCGCAGTTCACCATCACCCCGTTCGTGGGCTGGGACGCGATCATCAACGCCTCGGTGTCGCTGTTCGTGCTCGGCATCGTGCTCGCCGCGCTCACCGCGTTCCTCTCCCTGCGCCGCTACCTGCGCGTCTGACGCCGCCGGTCCGGGGGCGCGGGCCGTACGACCCGGCACCCGTCCGGCGTCACCTCGGCCCGGTCCGGCCTGTCCTGCGCTCGTCGCGCCGGGGCTCGGGCTACCCTGGTCAGCCGAGTCACATTCGTCACGTCCGTCACAGCAGTCACAGGCCGCAGGCCGGCTGCCCGACGGGCCCGGACCGCGGTGCGCCGCGAGTCGCCGAGGAGGGGTCGCGGTGGTCGGGTCGGGTGCCGGGCGCGCGCGCCTGCGCACGCTCGTGGCCCTGCTGCTCGTGGTGGCCGCCGTCGGCGTGCCCACCGCCTCGCCCGCCGGCGCCGACACCGACATCAAGAAGAAGGTCGCCGCCGCCTCGGACGACCTGGCCCAGGCGTCCAAGGCCGTCACCCGCGCCGCCGAGGCACTCCAGCGCGCCCGCACGCAGCTGCCCGCCGCCGAGGCCGCGCTCGCCGCGGCGCTCACCGCGCAGACCGACGCGCGCCGTGCCGCGGCCGCCGCCGAGGTCGCCCGGTCGCGGGCCACCGCCGCGGTGGCCACCGCCCACCAGCGGCTGGTCGCGGCGCGGCAGCGCATCGTCGACATGAACGGCCAGATCGGCGACCTCGCCCGGGCGGTCTACACCCAGGGCCCGTTCAGCGAGCTCGCCGCGATCGTCTCGGCGCAGTCGCCGTCGGACTTCGCCGACCAGCTCGAGGCCATCCGCACGTTCTCCCGCTCGCAGAACCGCGCCCTGGCCGACCTCGAGGCCGCCAAGGCCGCGGTCGCCCTCGCGAACGTGCAGGCGCAGCAGGCGCAGACCCGGGCCACCGCGGCGGCGGCCGCAGCGCAGGCGGCCCTCGAGCGGGCGGCGACGGCGGCCGAGAAGGCCAAGGCGGCCAAGGCGTCGGTCGACGCGCTGGTGGCCGAGCGCGCCGACGCGCTGGCCGTGGCCGCGCGCGAGAAGGCGAAGGTCAAGAAGCAGTACCTGTCGCTGAAGAAGGAGCAGAAGCGCCTCGCCGAGCTCGAGCGGCGAGCCGCGGCCGCGCACGCCTCCAGCGGCGGCAGCTCGTCCGCCACGCCCACCGGCTCGCTCATGTGGCCCATCCCCGGCGCCTACGTCGTCGGCGGGGTCGGCTGGCGGGTGCACCCGGTGTACGGCTACCGCTCGTGCCACACCGGCCTGGACATCCACGGCGCCTACGGCACGCCCATCCACGCGGCCGCCGCGGGCACGGTGATCGAGGTGCTCAACTACGGTGCCTACGGGCTGCACACGGTGATCAGCCACGGCGGCGCGCTCTCCACGATGTACGCGCACCAGTCGAGCACCACCGTGCACGTGGGCCAGGTGGTGGCCAAGGGCCAGGTGATCGGCTACGTCGGCGCCACCGGGTGGGTGACCGGCCCGCACCTGCACTTCGAGGTGCACGTCAACGGCGTGCCCTACGACCCCATGGGCTGGTTCGGCTCCCCGCG
Organism: Frankiales bacterium; assembly: GCA_016125335.1. NCBI lineage: Bacteria > Bacillati > Actinomycetota > Actinomycetes > Frankiales > Frankiales bacterium. Next base: position 11,034 of record WGLY01000010.1, on the reverse strand, counting down.
CGTGCCGGTGCCCTGCTGGTCCTGACGCTGCCGTGCCCGGGTCGCCCGGCCCGCGCCGGCGGCTCCCGACACCCGGTCGCGGCCCCGGCCGTGACCCCCACCGGGCGGCCCGGCGTCCGCTGACCGCGACGCGGCGGCGACCCGAAGCCTCCACTGGAGGGTGAGCCCGCCCGCGCAGCGGGCAACGTCGGCGCCCGTCGGGGGTGGCACGACCTAGACTCGTCCCCCGTGTCCACCCCGTCGCCGCCCCTGCGCCGAGCCGGACGAGCAGCCCTCGTCGTCGCGCTCGTGCTGGTGGCGTACGCCGGGGGCGTGCTGACCGGCGTGGTGGGCTCGCGGCCGCAGGAGCAGGCGGCGACGGCGCCGCCCAGCGTGCTCGACGAGGCCGCGGCCAAGATCATGGCCGACGCCCAGCACCCGGTGTCGCAGACCCAGCTCGACCAGGCCGCGGTCGAGGGGATGCTCAAGGCCCTCGGCGACCGCTGGTCGGCGTACTACCAGCAGAGCGACGTCACGTCGTTCCAGCAGGGCCTCGACGGCCGCTACTCCGGCATCGGCGTGTGGCTGCGCCAGGGCCAGGACAGCCAGGTGTACATCGGCAGCGTGCAGAGTGGCTCGCCCGCGGCGCTGGCCGGGCTGGTCGCCGGCGACCGCATCCTGTCCGTGGCCGGCGCACCGGTCGCCGACCTCTCGCTCGGCGCGGTGGCCTCCACCCTGCGCGGCGACCCCGGTACCCGGGTGTCGCTGGTGGTCGTGCGCGACGGCGAGCCCCGCTCGCTCACCGTCACCCGCGGCTCGCTGTCCAACGACGACGTCGTCGTCACCCGGCTCACCGGCGGGGTCGACGTCGTGCGCATCGCGGCGTTCACCCGCGGCGTGGGCGCGGCCGTGCGCAAGGCCATCGAGGCCACCGACCAGCAGCCCCTCAACGGCGTCGTGCTCGACCTGCGCTCCAACCCCGGCGGCCTGCTCACCGAGGCGGTCGAGGTGGCCAGCGCCTTCCTCGACGGCGGCGCCGTGGTGTCCTATGAGAAGCGCGGCGAGCCGGTGCACCACCTCGACGCCCTCGGCGGCGGCGACACCACCGTGCCGGTGGTGGTGCTCGTCGACGGCGGCACGGCCAGCGCGGCCGAGGTGGTCGCCGGGGCGCTCCAGGACCGCAACCGCGCGGTGATCGTGGGCTCGCGCACCTTCGGCAAGGGCACCGTGCAGGAGCCCAGCACCCTCTCGGACGGCTCGGCCATCGAGCTCACCGTGGGCCGCTACCTGCTGCCCTCGGGCCGCTCGCTCGAGGGCGTGGGCATCGAGCCCGACATCCTGGTGAGCGACCGCGCCGGCGCGGCCACCGCCGAGCAGCGCGCGCTCGAGGTGCTGCGCGGCCTCGTCGCCGCCAGCGACACGGCGCAGCGGGGCTGAGGCATGGCACGCGAGCAGGGCACGAAGTACGTGGCCCAGAACAAGAAGGCGCGCCACGACTACCACATCGAGGCCACCTACGAGGCCGGCCTCGTGCTCACCGGCACCGAGGTGAAGGCGCTGCGCGCCGGCCGCGCGTCGCTCGTCGACGGCTTCGCCCAGGTGAAGGACGGCGAGGTGTGGCTGCACAACGTCCACATCCCCGAGTACTCCCAGGGCACCTGGACCAACCACGCGCCGCGCCGCGCCCGCAAGCTGCTGCTGCGCAAGGACGAGATCAGCAAGCTCATCGGCAAGACCAAGGAGGGCGGCCTCACCCTCGTGCCGCTCTCGCTGTACTTCAAGAACGGCTACGCGAAGGTCGAGATCGCGCTCGCCCGCGGCAAGAAGAGCTACGACAAGCGGCAGAGCATCGCCGAGCGCGACAACAAGCGCATGATCGCCCGCGAGATGGGCCGGCGCGTGAAGGGCCGCACCGACTGAGAGTTCGTTGACCGACGGTCGGTCAACGGGTTAGCGTCGCCGGGTGACCCGGCAGCAGCAGGCGGAGGCCTCGCGCGCCGCGCTGGTCGCCGCCGCCCGCGCCTGCTTCACCGAGTCGGGCTACGACGCCACCACCGTGGCCGAGGTGCTGCGCCGGGCCGGGATGGCCCGCGGCGCGCTCTACCACTACTTCCCGGGCGGCAAGGCCGAGCTGTTCGCCGCCGTCTACGACGACGTCGACTCCGCGCTGCACGCGGAGCTCGACCGCATCGACGGCACGCGCTCGCCGCTGGCGGCGCTGCGCGCGGGCATCGCGGTGTACCTGCGGCTGTGCACGCAGCCCGACTTCGCCAGCGTGGTGGTGCGGGACGCGCCGCGCGTGGTGCCGGACCAGGAGTGGGCGCAGAGCGTGGGCGGCTCGGGCCGCTCGTTCCGGCGCATGCGCGAGGCGCTCGACGCCGCGCTCGCCGCCGGCGAGATCGCGCCGTGCGACACCGCCCTTCAGGCAGCCGCCGTCTACGGCGCCACCCGCGAGCTCGGCGCGCACGTCATCGGCGCGTCCCGCCCCGCGCGGGCGGCCGCCGAGGCCACCCGCGCCATGGACCGCATGCTCGACGGCATCGCGGTCGCGCCCCCGCCGTCCCGGGCCCGGCACGCGCCGTCCGCCCGTCGCACCACCAGGACCCCGACCAAGGAGCACGCATGAGCGACGACGCCGGCCTCGAGGAGATGCTCGACGGGTTCTGGCCCTACCGGCGCAGCACGGAGGCGTTCCGCCGGCTGCCCGCGGAGCCGGTGGAGCGCGGCCGGCTGCTGGCCGAGATCGCCGACATGGCGCACCGCGAGGACGCGCAGGGCGACCAGGGCACGGTGAGCGGCAGCCTCTACAGCGGCGACCACGACCACTACGCGTTCCTCGGCGAGGTGTTCAGCCTCTTCAGCCACGCCAACGTGCTCCAGCGCGACATGTACCCGAGCGCGACCAAGTTCGAGGGCGAGATCGTCGCCATGACCTCGGACCTGCTGCACGGCACGGGCGTCGGCGTCGTCACCAGCGGCGGCTCGGAGAGCCTCATCACCGCGCTCTACTCCTACCGCGAGCAGGCGCGCGAGACCCGCGGCGTCACCCGGCCCAACGTCGTGATGCCGGTGACCGCGCACGTCGCGCTCGACAAGGGCGCGCACTGGATGGGCATCGAGGTGCGCCACGCCCCGCTGTCCGAGGGCTACGTCGCCGACGTCGACGCCATGGCCGGGCTCATCGACGACCAGACGATCGCGCTCGTGGGCAGCGCCGCCAACTACGCGCACGGGCTCATCGACCCCATCGAGGCGATCGCCGAGCTGGCGCAGAGCCGCGGCCTGGGCCTGCACGTGGACGGCTGCCTCGGCGGGTGGCTGCTGCCGTGGGTGGAGCGCCTGGGCTACGACGTGCCGCTGTGGGACTTCCGCGTGCCCGGCGTCACCAGCATCTCGGCCGACACGCACAAGTACGGTTACGCGCTCAAGGGCTCGAGCGTGCTGCTCTACCGCAGCAAGGACCTGCGCAAGCACCAGTACTTCACCTACCCGGACTGGCCCGGCGGCCTCTACCTCTCACCCGGGCTGGCCGGCTCGCGCAGCGGCGGCATCATCGCCTCGACCTACGCCGCGCTGCTCGCGACGGGTGAGTCCGGCTACCTCGCGGCCGCCGACGACATCATGCGCACGGCGTCGGCGATCAGCGTGGGCATCCGCACCTCGGTGCCCGAGCTCGAGGTGATCGGCGACCCGACGTTCCTCGTGGCCTTCAAGGCGGCCGACGAGGCGGCGCTGGACATCTACCTGGTGAACGACTCGCTCAAGGACCAGGGCTGGCGGATGAACTCGCTCCAGCTGCCGGCCGCGCTGCACTTCTGCGTCACCCGGCCCAACACCGCGCCGGGCACGGCCGAGCGGTTCCTCGACGCGCTGCGCGTGGCGGTGGCGTACGCGCAGGAGCACCACGGCGAGCCGGCGAAGTCCGGTGCCATGTACGGCTTCGGCGCGGGGACGCCGCAGGGCAACGCGACGCTCCAGGCCGTGATGTCCGGCGTGCTCGACGCGATGCACGAGGTCGCTCCCGAGACGGCGTCGGCCTGACATGGACGCCACGCGCTGGATCCTCGCCGTCGACCTCGGCAACGGCGGGCCCAAGGTGGCGGTGGTGGGCCTCGACGGCGAGATCCGGCGGATCGCCTCGCGGCCGGTGTCGGTGCACGTGGGGCTCGACGGCGCGGCGACCCAGGACGCCGCGGAGTGGTGGGACCGCGTGGTGGAGGCCTCGGCCGAGGCGGTGGCGGAGTCCGGCGCGGACCGCGACGCGCTGCACGCCGTCGCCATCACCGGCCAGTGGGGGTCGACGGTGCCGGTGGGCGCCGACGGCACGCCCGTGGGCGAGGTGCTGCTGTGGGCCGACACCCGCGCGCGCGACCTGGTGAAGGACGTGATCGGCGGCCCGGTGAACGTCTCGGGCATCGCGCCGCACAAGGCGCTGCCGTTCGTCCGCACGACGGGCGGGGCGCCGACGCCGAGCGGCGCCGACCCCACCGGCCACTCGCTGCTCCTCCAGCAGCGCATGCCCGAGGTGTACGCCCGCGCCGTTGCGCTGCTCGAGCCGGTGGACTACCTCGGCCTGCGCTTCACCGGCCGCACCGCGGCGACGCCGGCGTCGATGATCCTCAGCTGGCTCACCGACAACAGGCCAGGCGCGCCACTGGGCTACGTCGACTCCCTCGTCGCGCGCACTCGCCGCGACCGCGCCCGGCTGCCGGAGCTGGTGCCCACCGGCTCGGTGCTCGGCCCGTTGCTGCCCGAGGTGGCCGAGGCGATCGGCGTCGCGCCCGGAGCCCCCGTGGTGTGCGGCGTGCCGGACCTGCACGCGGCGGTGGTGGGGTCCGGCGCGGTGGCGCCGTACGAGACCCACATCGCCCTCTCGACCACGGCCTGGATCGGGGCGCGCGTGCCGTTCAAGCGCACCGACGTGCTGCACTCGATCGCCACCGTGCCGGGGCTCGACCCGCAGACCCCGATCGTGGCGAACAACCAGGAGACCGGGGCCGCCGCGCTCCAGTGGCTGCGCGAGCAGGTGATCGCACCGCCCGACGGCCTGCTCGGCGGCGGCAGCGGCATCGGCGCCGAGGGGATGGCGCCCGAGGGTGCGGCGCCGTCGTTCGACGACCTGCTGGCGCTCGCGGCCACGGCGCCGGCGGGCAGCGAGGGGCTGCTGTTCATGCCGTGGCTCAACGGCGAGCGCAGCCCGGTGGAGGACAAGCGGCTGCGTTCGGGCTGGCTCAACATGAGCCTGCGCACCGACCGCGCGATGCTCGTGCGCTCGGTGCTCGAGGGTGTGGCCTACAACGTGCGCTGGCTGTTCGAGGCCTACGAGAAGTTCCTCAAGCGGCCGGTGCCCAGCGTGCGCATCCTCGGGGGAGGGGCGCAGAGCGACCTGTGGTGCCAGGTGTTCGCCGACGTGCTCCAGCGCCCGGTCGAGCAGGTGGCCGACCCGCGGCACGCGCAGCTGCGCGGCGTGGCCCTGTGGGCGCGGATCTGCCTGGGCGAGCTTCGGCTCGAGGAGGTGCCGGCGTCGGTGCCGGTCGCTGCCACCTACCACCCGACGGCGTCGGACGTGGGTGCCTACGACGCCGGGTACGCCGAGTACCGCCGGCTGGCCGGCACGCTCAAGGGCCTCTACGGCCGGCTCAACCGCGGCGTGTGAGCATTCGGCGGCACTCAGGCGATCGGGGTGCCGGGCCCGAGCGACTCGACGTCGATCGACCCGGTGCCCGCGACGACGAGGTCGGTGACCTGCCCGGTGGACGGGTCGTAGACGATCGCGGCCTCCGTGCCGGCGGAGCTCGACGTCACGGGTGAGCCCTGCGGTGGCGTGAAGTCGCCGGCCATCACCACGACGATCACCGGGGTGGCACCCACCCCGTTGGACTCCGAGCCCAGAACGCGGCTCGCGGTGGCGGCGTCGGTGACGTACTCGACCACCGAGGTGACCGTGCTCGGCCAGCCGTCGTTGCCCACGCCGCCGCTCGAGCTCGACACCGCGAACTGCCGGGCCGCGCTCTCCGCGGCGTGACGGTCGTCGAGGGTGACGCCGTTCTGCACCTGCGGCGCCGGCGGCGCGGGGGTGCCCAGGCCGCCCAGCACGGTGAGGCTCAGCACCACCACGAGGGCCGTGGTAGCCAGCCCGGCCAGCCCGGCCACGCGCCGGGAACGCATCGTGCGGTCCACCCGAGCACCGTACGCCGGACCGCCGGGGCGTGGCCGCGCTCGTCCCCGTCGCCGGTCGGCGTCCAGGGCCGTGATCGCCACCGGCGGAACTCCGGGGGAGCAACGGGGTCGGCCGGGGCTGCCCGGTGCCCCTACACTGGGAGCACAACTGCACAGGGGGTGATCGGTTTCGACTTCGTCTGTTGAGATGGGAGAAGCGGGCCGAGGATGCTGGTCATCTCGTCAACGATCCAGCGCCTAAATACAAGTGCCAACACTCAGCGCACTGACTTCGCCCTCGCTGCCTAAGCGAGCCTGAAGTCCGTCAGCCCGGGGGCGTTCCCGCCCCGGATCCTGGCGTCAGCTAGGGAACTCACCGCGTAGCCCGGTCACGGGGCTGCTCGGGACATCACACAGTGACTGAGCCCGTCGGGAGCTTGTCCGCGTGACTCCCGGGGCCGAGAAAAGCACAGCGGACTGCGCCCGGAGAAGGCCCTGATCACCAACGAAGGACGCGGGTTCGATTCCCGCCACCTCCACCCCTGTGACCTGCGGAAACGCTGGTTATGTTGACAAGGAGGGTAGCCAACCGTTGACACGGATGGCTACCCTCCTTCGTCATGGCCTCCATCCGACCGCGCCGCCGAGCTGACGGCACCACGGCCTACGCCGTGCTCTGGCGCGACCCGGACACCGGCAAGCAGACCTCGCTGACCTACGACGACGAGCGCGAGGCCGTCGTCGCGCTGAAGCTCATCGAGGCAGCCGGCGGACGCGAGGTCGAGGCCGCGCGACTGGCCGAGGCCGTGAAGCAGTCCGGCCCCACGTTGTCCGACGTCGTGCGCGAGCACATCGACCTGCTGACGGCAGTCGGACCCGACACCCGTAGCCACTACCGCACGCAGCTCACGTCGCACATCGACCCGGTGATCGGTGGCGTGCCGGTGGTGGGTGTCACCTACCGCCACATCGCCACGTGGGTGCAGGCGATGAGTGCCAAGGGCCTGGCGCCGAAGACGATCGCGAACGTGCACGGACTGCTGTCCGCGTCGTTGTCGACGGCCGTGCGACTCGGTTACCGATCGGACAATCCGTGCGCTGGCATCGAGCTGCCGAAGAGCACGGCCACGCAGGACGAGATGGTCGTGCTGACTCGTGACGAGTTCGCCCTTCTGCTCGCACAGATCCCCGAGTCGTATAGGCCGCTCGTGCTGACTCTGGTGGCCACAGGCATGCGCTGGGGGGAAGCTACCGCTTTGACGACCGCCGACTTCGACCTCGGCGCGACCCCGCCGACGATCCGGGTGACGAAGGCCTGGAAGCGCGACGAGAAGCGCAACTGGTACGTGGGACCGCCCAAGACCAAGCGGGCACGTCGCACGATCGCTCTGCCTGACGATCTTGTCGACGTGCTGCGCCCGATCATTGAGGGCCGCGCCCCGGACGACCTGGTGTTCGCCAACTCGCGCGGCAACCAGATCTCGTCGTCGCGGTTCTGGACGTCCACGTGGACTCCTGCGCTCAACGCGGCATGCGACCCGCACAGGCCGGACGGGACACGCGACCCCGACGCCCCGCGTCTGACGAAGAGACCGCGGGTCCACGACCTCCGCCACACCCACGCGTCGTGGATGATTGCCCAGGGCACCGACCTGTTCGTGCTGCAGCGCCGGCTCGGCCACGAGTCGATCACCACGACGACCGACACGTACTCGCACCTGCTGCCCGACCAGCAGAATGCCGCGGCGGCGGCCGCCGGTCGCGCGCTCTCTGGCTTGGTGACGTAGGCCCACATCTATGGGCCCCGACAACGGCGTGCGCAGGAGCAAGGGACTACCTCCGGTGAGCCCGTTGTGAACGGCTCGTGCCACCCAGCGACAGGACGGGGACGCCATCGTCGGGAACGGCCGCAGGCCTGGAGTTCTCGACCGTGGGAACCGTGCAACGCGCCAGAACCTCGTTCACGTGCTCGGGCAAGAAGCGGATTCTGCCCTTACCGAGCCGGAGATGGGTGAGCAGGCCCCGTCTCGCCTGATCACGCAACCACCACGCCGAGGCGCCGACGATCTCGGCAACCTCCTCGGGACTCAGGGTGTGAGGCACCAGCGGTTCTGCGTCCGGGACGGGGGCGGCAACCGCGTCAGCTGGAGCCGGAGGACCGCCCGACGGACGGATCGGCATCGACATCATCACTGGACGGCTCATCAGGGGATCCCTTCCTCACAACTGGGCCGACCATGGTGCGCGTACTGTCCGTCATCTCGTCCGCCGTCTGGGGTGTGCCTGGCTTCCGCGGCCGACGACGGACTGGATGTCGTCCGTCATTTCGTCCGCCGCTTGGCGTGAAGGCTTCTTCGCTCTCGGCGACGGACCGACGGTTGACCATCATGTTGTCCGGCGTCTCGCGTGAGCCACTCAGCATCTGGTGTCACCGAACGGACGTCCGCGATCGCGTCCGCCGGCATCATGCGAGCGTGTGTGGCCGCCGACCTCTTCCGCTGCGGCCGACCAGTGGCGCGAGTCGTCCACAGCGGTCGGGACCGATGTGGTGTGCTCAGTGGGCGAGAGGCCGAGCGTCGTCGCATGACTGATCAGCAGAGCGTTCATCAGTGCGACGACCCGGACTGCCGGGTCGAGAGCGTTCGCAAGCTGCGGTGGCAGATCGAAGACCTCACGATCGCGATCGCCGACGCCATGGCCTGGCCCGACGACCTCGTGTTGCCAGCCAACGTGAGAGCGCTTCTGAACTTGCGCGACGTGCTGCAGGAGCTCGATGTTCGTCGATCTCCCGATGCAACGCGCAGCACTCAACATCACGACGCGGTTGTCGTGAGTAGTGGACGACATCACTCTGCGCGGATTCCTCGCGTCCACAGCGTCGCCGTACTCTGCGAGAACCCGGTCACTCGCGCGACGTAGCCAGCGACAACGCGCGTTGTCATCCGTAGGAGCCAGACGAGTGTCGGATGGTGTGCCCGCTGCTGGGGACCTTGTGCGTGGCGGTTCCTGCCGGGGGAGCGGACGTTGTGTGCGGGAACGCGTGCGACGTTGCCAGGCCGACGTCTGCCGCCTGGCGTCGTGTTCCGCAGGCTGGTCGTGGTGACTCGAGCCGAGCTCCCCAGCCGGTGACTACCGATGGCCACCCGGCTGGCGGGGAGTGCGTCAGCTGTGCATTGAGGAGCGCTACAACTGTGCAAGTTGCCCAGTGAAGTAAGCGACTACGAGGGTGAGACTGGTCACATTGCCGGTCAAGAACAGGTCAGGGTCCTGGCGGGTGGTGCTCGGCGGCCTTAGTTTCGCTGCCGCGGATGGGTGCGCCGGCATCCGGCCTACGGCGGCTCCGGACGCGCAACAGGCGGGCCTAGGCGCGCCCCGTGGACCCACATCCCGGGGCGCTCCTGGCCCGTCCACCCGGAAGGCAGGGGAGCGGTGGCCAGCATCGAGTTCACAGCGCGACGCTGGCGCGCTGACTTCACCACCTACCACTGGCGCCTGGCACCAGCGCGGGACGCGGACGCCCGCAAGGTGGTCCTGCTGCGCAATCACGAACGCGCGAGCTGGCCGGACACCGTCCGGGCCTGCGGGATCACCGACCTGGGCCAGGTCGGCTTCACCGACATGCGTGAACGCGCCCTGTTCGCGCTCGACTGCGACCTCATCGCGGCCGACCGATGACGCCCTACTGGGCCGGGTATCAAGGTCTGCGACGTCAGCTCCTGCGATTCAGGCGGGAGCACGACGTCGTGGAGGTCTGCGAGCTGCAGACCACCCATGGGCCCGCCCACGCTGCCACCAGCGTGGGCGGGCTCTCGGCCTGCGGCACCATCACCGTCGGATACCTCACCAGCAGCCCCTGGCCGCCCCTGGGCGAGACCTGTCCGGACTGCATCGACCTCGTCCCACCCGATCTCGACGAGACCGACGTTCACGTCTACCTCGACTATGCCGACCGCGAATTCCCGGAACGCAGCTGAGGCGGGGCGTTCAACACACGACGCTCGCCTCGGCGACCACGGGTCGCCTTGAGACTTCCGCGGAGGGCGTCTTCACCGCACTGCCTGACGACCGATGTCTGGCGGCGATCTCAGGTTCTCGATGTGCGGCGCCACTCGAGGCTTGACCTATCCCCGGGGGAGGTTGTCCAGGTTGTTGGCGGTGGTGTGGTCCGGTGCCGTGGTGATGTAGGGCGTCACCGAGCAGCCGGGTCGCGGGCACTGCGCGATCTTTCGGATGCGCGCCGTTCGACCGCCGCCGCTGGTCTGCCAGAGGTTTCCGTTGTCGATGCTGCGCACGACGGACGCCCTGGTATGGAAGGTGCCCGTCGAGTCGATGACGCCTTGGGTGTGCTCGTGCGTGGACCCGCTGGTGTCCATCCGGACCTTGGTCACCGTCTACATGGTCAAGACTCTCCCAGTCGAGCTCAGTCGATTGGGAGTGGTGGCGACTCAGCGTCTATCCGCTGCCTTGCCGTTCGCCGCCACGTTGGATGAACTCTTGATGACTTCCTTGACTGGCAGTCATAGCACTGGTTGGGTCCGGGTTGCCACAAGTTCACATCTCGGGTTCGGGGGATTCCATGGCGTCCTGGCATGGCTGGCTGGTTCGTTGGGTTCGGTCGCGGATGCTGGTGGTGACGGCGCTCGGGGTGGCGGTGGCGCTGGTGTGGTCGCTGCTGGTCGATGACGGGTCCGCGTTGGCGGAGTCATTAGTTGCTGCGGGGGCGCCTGCGGCTGTGGCGAAGGCGCCGATGCACAGGTTGAACCGCCCCGGGATTGATGGAGGCTCTCAAGCCACGGGAGGCTGGGAGTCATGGCAGCACCGAGGAAGTACCCCGACGAGCTCCGCGAGCGTGCGGTCCGGCTCGTCCTGGACGTGAAGGACGACGCCGGCTCGGTC